>CACFTS010000001.1 GCA_902569285.1 uncultured Pelagibacteraceae bacterium
ATAATCTATTCAAGATTTATTTACTTTACCACATATAAAGATACATTATTTTTGTGAAAGCATTTTTAGAAAGATACTTAAACTATATTATTTTTTTTATATTATTAATTTTATTAATTACTATAAAGATAATTAATCCACCATTTATAAAATCAATTTCTAATTTAAGTTTTGATGTTTATCAAAAAGTTTTTACTTTAGAAAAAAAAGATACAGATGTAGTTATAATTGATATCGATGAAGATAGCCTTGGAAAATTTGGTCAATTTCCTTGGAGTAGATCTGTTTTTGCAAAGATACTAGATCAACTCAATACTTCAAATCCTAAAGCAATTGGCTTTGATATATTCTTTGCTGAAAAAGATAAACAATCACCTGAAGAAATAATCAAATCATATAATTTAATTCCTTCTGATATGGTTGACTTGCAAAAATTAAAAAGTCATGACGAATTATTTGCAGAAAAATTAAAAGCGTCTAAATCAATCATTGCTGTCCTTGGAAGCAATGTTCCTTCACATTCAAATTATGACAGGAAGGCTAAAGCAAAATTTCTATCTAAAGGAGGTGATCCGAAACAATTTACATACTCTTATCCTTATTCAATAGGATCTTTAGAAAGTTTAGAAGAAAATGTTAAAGGTTTAGGTTCTATATCTTTTTTAGATCAATCAGATGGAATAATAAGATCATTACCTCTCTTAGTTAGATTTAATGAAAAACTATATCCAACTATGGGTTTAGAAATGGTTCGAGTTGGATCTAAACAAAAAAATATTTATGTAGAACTTAATGAAGTTGGGATTAAAAGAATAAGTGCCAGACCTCACAAAATCAAGTCGGATCCAAACGGTATTATTTGGATTAAATATAAAAAATCATTAAAAGAACAATTTATATCCGCTAGTAAAGTTTATGATGGTGAGTTCAAAAAAGATTTTTTTGAAAATAAATATGTTTTAATTGGTGCATCTGCTCAAGGATTATTCGATTTAGTTAAAACTCCACTTGGAGTTACTATTCCAGGAGTTGAAGTTCACGCAAATGTTATAGAAAATATTTTAGATCAATCATATTTATTAAGAAATCCAAACACTTACATTTTTGAATTATTATTTTCTATTATAGTTGCTTTAATAACATTTGTATTATCACAGAAAATTAAACCGAAATATAGTTTATCAATTTTCTTTGGAAATATTTTAGTAATTATAATAATTGGATTTTCAATTTACAAATTTAGATCTGAACTTGTTGATATAAGTTATCCAATATTTATTGTAACTTTAACATTCCTTACTGGACTTTATTTTAGGTTTATAGAGGAAAATAAACTTGCTTTAGCAAATTTACAAAAAGAAGCTAAACTTTTAAAAGAAAGAGAGCTTGCGGCAGGGGTTCAGAAAAGTTTATTTCCAGATATATCGAAGTTTGAAAATTTTATATATGCTAAAAATGTTCCAGCAAGAGATGTGTCAGGAGACTATTTTGATGTTGTAAGATCCACACCTGAAGAATATTTTTTTACATTAGCCGATGTTTCTGGAAAAGGAATTAAAGCTGGAATGTATATGGCAAAAGCTTCTTCAATTTTTAGAACACTTACTAATTTAAAATATCCAATAGAAAAAGTTGTATTTGGTGTAAACAATGAGCTGGTTGAAGCTAAATTTAAAGGAATGTTTGTAACAGCTGTTTTTGGAAAATTAAATATCAAAACTGGAGAATTAGTTTTTATTAATGCGGGTCATGAAAGCATCCTAACGTTTGATCAAAACAAAAATTATGAATATATAAAATCTGAAATGCCTCCAATTGGCATTGTGAAATATTTTACAGAGTCGATGGTAAAATCAAATACGATTAATATGAAAGATAAAACTTTTGTAGTTTATACCGACGGTGTAACAGAAGGGTATTTAAAAAATGGTGAGGAATTAGGAGCTGAAGGTGTTCAAAAAATTATAAACGATATGTCTGAAATAACTCCTAAAACGATAGTTGAATCCATTGAAAAAGAGCTAAATTGGGGAGCTGAAAAATTACGTGATGATATTACGTGTATGGCAATAAACATAAAAAACACTGAATTAATAAAAAAAACTAAATAATTATTTTTAATTACCCGATTAAAGCACCAACATTGAATATTGGAGAGTACATAGCGATCATAAGCCCTCCAATCATGATTCCCATAAAAACAATCATAATAGGCTCAATTAAACTTGAAAGGTTCTCAACAACTGTATCGAACTCTGCCTCATAATATTTTGCAACTGAGCCAAACATTTCATCTAGTTGTCCAGTTTGTTCACCGACTGAAATAAGTTGTCCAAATGTAGGTGGAAACAAAGGATCTTTTAAAAATAATTTTGTTAATGTGTCTCCAGAAAAAACTCCTTTTTTTACATTCTCTAAAGACTCTAAAACAACCATATTAGTACTAACTGATTTTGCAATTTCTAAACTTTCAAGTAAATTCACACCTGCAGCACTTAAATTACCCATAATTAATGAAATTCTAGCTAACATTGATTTTAATATCATGTCACCAAAGATTGGTAATTTCAAAACTCTTTTATGCCATGCGTATCTAATTTTTTCATTTTTTGCAGTTAAATATTTAAAAGCAACAAAGAAAGTTATAAGTGAAAGTAAAAGAATAAGACCACCTGTTCCTCTTAAAAAATCACTCATTGCCATAATTGTTGCCGTTGCAGCAGGTAATTTTATTCCCATTCCATCATACATTTTAGCAAATACTGGAACGACTTTAATTAACATGAAGGCACTGACGGTAATTGCAACTGTAAACATAATGCTTGGATACATTAAAGCTGATTTTATTTTTTTTTTAATATTTTCTTTTTTTTCAAGAGACTCTACAATTTTATGCAAAAATACATCCAACTTACCACTAGCTTCTCCAGCTTTTATTAAGTTTACATAAATGTTATCAAACAGTTCTGGATATTTTTCGAAGCATTTTGATAAAGTAACCCCACCTTCTAAGCTTTTTCTTATATCTTCAATAACATCTTTCATTGCAGGGCTTTCTATCTGATCTCTTAACATTCCTAAAACTTGCAGAATAGGTAAGCCTGCTTTAACCATCGTAGCAAATTGCTTTGAAAACATTAAGACATCTTCGACTTTAGCTTTTTTTTTGCCAAAAAGACTTAAGCCTTTGCCTTTTTTCTTATCTTTTTCTCCAGATTTTTTCTTTTTTGAAGAACGTACTATATTGGTAATTATTATCTTTTGTTCTTTTAGTTTGTGAGATGCTTCATCTAAATTTAAAGCTTCGATTTCGCCATCTACATATTTTCCGTCAGAAATCCCTTTGTATGTAAAAGTTTCCATAAATTAAAATTATTTATTCGTTAGAAAGAACTCTTTCGTATTCTCTAAAATTAAGTTCCCCCGCTGCAATTAATCTTCTGCCCATATCTTGCATTGTTTGGAAACCTTCTTTAATTGCAATTTCTCTTAGTTCAGGAGTTGTTGCTTGCCTTAAGATTGCTTCTTTTATAGGTTTAGATACAGAAAGTATTTCATAAATACCTTGTCTTCCTTTATAGCCTGTGTCGCTACATTTTGCACAACCTTTTCCTTTAATAGCTTTAACTCTAGATGCTAATTCTGCTGTAAAACCTAAATCTTGTAAAACCTTTGGGGTAACATCATCATCAGGAACCTTGCAATCTTTACAATTTCTTCTCGCAAGTCTTTGTGCAAGAACAAGTTGACAAGCAGCGCTGATTAAATAATCGGGCGTACCCATATTTTGTAATCTAGTTATAGTGCTTGGAGCATCATTCGTGTGCAGAGTACTAAATACTAAGTGCCCTGTTAATGCAGCTTTTAATCCAATATCTACCGTTTCTTTATCTCGCATCTCTCCAACAAGTATAATTTCCGGGTCTTGTCTTAAAAAAGATCTAAGTGCAGTAGCAAAAGTTAAACCTATATCATCTTTAATTTGAACTTGTCCAACTCCATCTAATTCATATTCAACTGGATCTTCTGCTGTTAAAATATTTAAATGAGGTTTACTTACCTCTTTTAAAATACTGTAAAGAGTAGTCGATTTACCAGATCCTGTAGGCCCTGTTACAAGAATTAAACCTTGAGTACCATGGATTGCTTTTCTTAAATTTTTTAAATCTTGTTCATCAAAATTAAGTTGCTCCAAAGTTATGTCTCCTGCGTCTTTATTTAATACACGCATTACTATTCTTTCATTGTTTGCTGTTGGCAAAATTGAAAGTCGAAGATCCACTACTTTACCTTCGATTTTAAAATTTATTGCTCCATCTTGAGGAAGTCTTCTTTCTGCAATATCAAGTTTACCCATAATTTTAAAACGAGTTACGACAGCTCCATAATTGTCATGCAAAAATTTTTTATATTGTTCTTGTTCTTTGAGCATTCCATCCTGTCTATATCTTACTCTTGATGAAAATCTGAAAGGTTCAATATGAATATCACTTACTCCATTTTTAATAGCATCAGCAACCACTGCCGTACTAAATTTTATTACCTCAGATTCATTTTCAATAGCTTCTATATCTTCCTCTGGTTTATCTTCTAGTATTTCTCCTGCCTCACCTAAATCAGAATCAAAAGTTTTTTGTTTTTCTTTATTTTCTTTTCTGATGGTTGCTGTAGTTACTTCACCACTCTCCGAAGATAAATTTTCTATAAACGTTGAAATTTGAGTTAATGGAGCCGCATGTAGTTCAATATTTTTTTTTGTTATTGCTTTTAGGTTTCTCATTAAATTAAGCTTAGAGCTATCTGGGATTGCTATGTGTAAAGTTTTTCCATCCATTTTAAATGGAGCAACAAAATTTACTTTTATATAATTTGAAGGAAGAATAGTTTTAATTTCATCAGTTATTTCTTGTTTAGTTAAATCAACTATATCTAAATTTTGTTCTTTAACCAAAATATCAAGAATACTTTTTTCGTCAGTAAGTTTAAGATCAAATACTGCATCTATTTGTGATTTATTACCCTCAGTGCTTGTCTTTTTAATCTTGATTAAATCTTTTCCAGAAATAATATCATTATCAATTAAAACATTGATTAAATTAATTTCGCTTTCTCTGCTTATTTTTAACATTTTTTTTATAATATTCTTGGAGCAATAAACACCAATAATTCATCTAGTGTATCTGATTTACTCTTTCCTTGAAACATTTTTCCTATAATAGGTACCTTGTTCATGCCTGGAACACTTGATTTACTGTCTGAAACTACATTCTTTTTAATACCTCCGATTACAACTATGTCACCGTCTGCGACTAATAATTTTGTATTAATTTCCATTGTATTAATTCCTACACTTCCAGCATTTGTTCTATTTGGAGAGTCGTTATTAACTTTTACGTCTAAAAGTACGTTTCCATCACCAATAATACTAGGTGTTACAGTCATTACTAGTGCAGCATCTTTATAAGTGTCTGCACCATCACCCCCTGCAACTGGTATTTGTTCACCTTGTTTGATTGTAGCTGTTTGGTTATCTAGAGAAAATATTTTTGGATTAGAAATAATTTTAGATAAACCTCGTTTTTCTAAAGCTTCTAATTCAACTTTTAATACTGCTGAACCTGTTTTTTTTAATATACCTATACCACTTGTAGCAGCTCCTGCAGGAAAGTTTAGTATTGTATCTTTCCCTGCACCAAAGTTTGCAGTGTCATCACTTAGTACAGCATCTGGCCCTGAAGGTGCACCTACTGAACTACCACCTTGAGTACCTCCAATCCTTTCATCTTGTCTTGAATAAGCACCACCTAATTTATTTCCTAACTCTTGTTCAAAAGAAGATTCAGCTTCAACAATAAATACTTCCATCAAAACTTGTTTAGTTCTTACATCTATTTCTCTAATTACTTTATCTACAACGTCTAAATCTTTTTCTTTACCTCTGACAATAATTGAACGTGTTGTTTTTTCTTCTGTAACCTGAATTGGAACAAATGAACCAGTGTTTGAAGTTGAAGTAAATAATTCAACTATTGTTGCTTTCGCTTCTGCAGGAGAAATATAATAGAGTCTAAATATTTCAGAGATAATTGGTTCAACAGAATCCTCTAATTCAACTTTTTTCTTCACAGCTTGCGCTCTAGCTGATTTATAACTTTCTTGCGAAGTCAGTGTTGCTGGTGTAGCTACTCTAATTATATTGCTTCCAACATCAATATCTGCTGCATAGTTTTTCATATCTAATAAAGCGTTAAATGCTTTATCCCAAGGAACTTCTACTAATTGCGCTGTAATTGAGCCAGCCACATCTTCGCCAACAAGAATATTTACACCACCAATTTTTCCCATCAATCTCATAGCTTCGCTATAATCCATGTTTTGAAAGTTAAAAGTTAAATTCTGTTTTAAACTCTTATACTCATCAGGAATTAAAAGATAATTTTTCTCTTTAACTGAAGAAATTTTCTTTCTTTTTTTAAGTTTTACGACATCTGCTTCTACCGGTATTGGTCCCATATCTGCTGTTTTCTCAAGCTCTGCTTTTCCTAATTTTTTAACATCTGTTTTGATTAAAGGAGTGTCATGTTTAAAACCTTTAGTTCCTTTTTTCCCCATAGTTGTACAACCCGCAAGAAATAATCCTATTAGAATTAAATTTACAAAAGTTTTAAAATAAGGTTTTGTCATCAATTGTTTCTTTCAATAATTTGATTTTTAAAGTTGATTGCTACTAAGGAATCTTCCCCTCTTTCAAAAACTACCTCTTTTTGACTTATACTTATTAATTTTATGCCTGGCGATAATTCTTCAAAAAAACCTAAATTTATAATTTCACCATCTTCATTAATTAGCGAAGCATACCCTTCATCTTTACCCACGATTACCCCAATCAGTTTGTAATTAAATACACTTAAGTTTCTTTTCTCCTCTTCTGTATCGGCAATTAATTTCACTGAACTTCCACCACCAAGGGAACCATCGCCAACAAAAGGGTCATTCAATGGCAAAGGTTCTTCCTTGCCAACTTCTGAACTTATATTTGAATTTTGTAATGCTTGTTGCTTTTTTATTTTTTGATTTATTTCTTTTGCTTTCTCAACAATATTTTTTTCGGTATCATGATTGTCTGCATACGCAATCGAAAATGTGAATAATACACAAATGATAAATATTAATTTTCTAAAAAAAATCATCTGCTAAACCTACTATTGTTAAAGTTCCATTTACTTTTATCGCTCCAGTTGAATCACCCATTCCTTTTACCACTTGTATAGACTCCTTGTCAAAATTTAACATTTTTTGTGATAAGGAAAGTTGTCTTTTAAACTTAATATATCCTAAAAAGTTACCAGTTATTTCGTAATCTACTGGAATTGTATAATAAGCAACATTTTTAACTGATTTTTTTTTCTTTTTCGTACTTTTTTTCTTCTTTTTTCCAGTTGCTTTTGCGATAGCATCTGATTTGGTGACTTCTTTAATATCTCTCTTTTCAATTTTAGAAATTACTAAATTATTCATGGCTGCAAATTCACTTAAAGTTTGATAAAGACCCTCAACTTCTGCTCTTGTATGAAATAATGTTGAATACTGCTCGTATTCAGGTCTCATTTTTTTAATTTTTTTATTTGCAATTTTAATATTTTGTATGAACTTTTCCGTTTCTTCTTTTTTTGAATTCATATCATTAAGTTGAGCTTTCTTTTTATTTACTATCGGATTCAAAACTCCATAAAATATGATTAAAAAAAATATTACAGCTCCAAAAGATATTCCAATTTTAATCCATGTTTTTTTCTCCACTCTTTTTAGTTTCGCTTGAATATCTTCAAGAGATATGTTCTTTAAATCTATATTTTTAAAATCAATATTAAAATTCATAACTAAACTTTCTTAATCTTAACAAAAACTCTAAACCCTTTCATTGTAACACCACCTTTCGCTGTTCGAGGAAGTCTCATTGATGAAAGGGATGCTTGTTCAATTAATTTTTGTTTACCTAAATTTTCAATAAATTTTAAAATATCTTGATCACTTGCTGCAACACCTTGGATTGTGATCATGTAACCACCGTTATAATCAACTTTGTCAAACTTCAGTTTTGAAGGCACACTCGATGCTATTTGAGCTAATACCCTGTAAGTTAATTCTTTATTAGATTTTAATGTACTGCTTAATTTTAAAGTTGTTTGTATTAGCTGCAGTTCTTTAGTAGTTTTCTTTAATTCTAATGATTTTTGTTCATGAATTTTCATAACATTAGAATAATTCTCAAGTTTTTTATTGTACGAATGAATATTCCAAAATGATAATGTAAATAATATTAAATATAATGCTGCAATACCAGTTGCTAATCCCTTAAAAGCAAAGCTAGATATTGCTTTCATTTTCTTTTTCTGGAACATGCTTTTTCTGTCTGGAAGTAAATTTATATTTTTTGCTGCGGTTACAAATTTATAATATCCAAATACATCAAGCTTTCTGAATGCTAAACCTATTGATGTAGTAAAGTATGATCTATTTTTTAAATTAACTTGTTGGTCAAATTGTTGTGGAACTTTTAAGCCTTCAATTGGATCAAATAAATTAAATCCAACATTCATTAATGTTTTTCTAAAAATAGATAAATAATCCTCAACATTTTCTAAGTCTGAGACAACTTTTAAACTTCTAATTCTTTTTTCGTATTTAGTTTCAAAATCTTGAACTGCTTGTTTTACTTGTGTTGTGTATCTTCTTACTAATGCTTCTTTCTCCTCTGCATCTGTAGATTCTAATAAAATTTTTCTATCTTGGCCTCTTAAAAAAATATCAGTAATTATTGGATTATTATCATATAAAATCATTAAATAATTTTCATCTAAACCAAATTCTAAAACAGCTGTTAAATTTGCATCATCTTTTTTGTTTGAAATTTGATTAATTTGATCGACAGCAGATTTTAATGCGAAACATTTAACATCAATAATAACTGGATTTAGGCCACTATTTTTTACGATTGATACATAACCATTTATATCGGCTAATTTAGAAGCAACAAATAAGATATCCATGGTGTTATCTTTTTCATTTCTATTTATTACTTGATGAAAAATTGAATAATCATCTAAATTATCTGTTAGCTGAACTAAGTTTTCCCATAATGAATTCGTTTCTATTGCTTTTTGTAACTCTTCATCTTTCAACAATGGAGAAGTGACTACTCTTATTATTGCACTTGTAACTGGGATAGAAATAGCAACGTTCCCTACATCTATTTTTGATTTTTGTAATGCCAAACTAAGTTCTGTTGTAACCTTTTCAGCATTTTCTAAAACACTACTTTCATCTGGAATATCTACTTTATGAGTATAAAATTTTTCCAATACCCACTGATTATTCTTATCAGAGTTTATTTGTGCCAATCTTATCTCTTTATTTGTAAGCTCAATACCAATTACTTCCTCTCCTTTAATTGAAGATTTTCCTATTTTTGATTTAAAAAAGTTTAATATTTTATTTAAAGAGTTATTTTTATTTTTAACCGGAGACTTAGGAAGTTTAATTCCTTTTAAAGAAGGTTTTTTAAATTTTAAATTCTTAAATTTACCTAAAATATTAGAAACTTTATTTTTAGCAGTCGCATCAACACTATCTTCTGCTTTTTCTACAGCTTCATTGCTTAAAGTAACATCATTATTAACTCCAGACTGTATTTCGGTACTTATATTTTGTTTGCTCACATTAGGAGTTGCTTCTGTTGAAACAGTTGGGCTAGGTTTTTCCTCCACATTTACTGTGGGATCGGGTTGTTCTTGAGTTAATGGCTGATTTTGCTGTTGTTCTCCGGTTGTTTGTTGAATTTGTTGTCCTTCATCAGCAAGTTTTTTCAATTTCTCACTTTCAGAATGTATATCATCAAACCATTTCTCTAAAATTGGAATTGCTTCATCAAGGTTTTGTGTTCCTGACGAAGAAATTTTTTGTTTTCCATCAATATAAAGTCTGCCTACCCAATTTTTTGATTTAAGTTCACCTTTATATTTGTCTTGTCTTATATATATATGCAATCTTCCATCTTTTTTATGAATAACCTGATGTTCAGTTGCTTCTTTTTTAACTTCATTGGCTGTTTCATCATTTTTCACTTGATTTTCAGAAACATTTTGGTTTTCAGAAACATTTTGGTTTTCACCAGAATTTTCATCAGGAGAATTGTCTAAGTTTTCATCAACCGAAGGTTGATTTTCAACTTTTTCACCATTTTCCTCATTTTCATTAGAGGAATTTATATTTTCATCTTTTTTATCTTCACTCATAATTTTTAAAACACTCTAAAAAATATTTTTTAAAACGAATCTCTAACACAAATTTCATAATCTCTAACACAAATTGTTATAAACATCTAACACAAAACTATAAGTTGTATGCTCATTTTGGGTCAAATTTACAAAAAGTCAATAAAATCAACACTTTTAAGACTTTATTAAATTTTTAAACTTTTAAGATAATTTAACGGTAATTATTAAAATTCTAACACAATTTTATAAAAGTCTAACACAATAGATTTTTTTTGATTGTGTTAGAGTATTTGAATTATGTAAAAATTCAAAAAAGCTAGTAAAATCAATGTTTTTGATTTTTTTAATTAAGGATAGACCTTTTGTGTTAGAGAAATACTTATTTGTGTTAGAGTAAAAAAACTTATTACTAAATTTAAAATATTTTAATTTAAATCATGAAATATTTCCATTTCTACCTCAAAATTTGACAAATATCAGAAGTTGTATGTCTAAAATTACAATTTTTAATAGAAATTTACCTAAAAATACTTTTTTTACTTAAATATTAATTTTTTTACAAAATTAAACTTAAACTTTAACTATTATCATGCTGTTAACAGCTTGCATGCACCATTTAGAGTATGCAACTTGGTATATATTTTTCAAAATAACGATTTTGGTATTCTAAATAGAGATTTTAATATTCTGAACATGAATTACATCTAAAAATAAATAAATAACATGGTTTCTAAAATATTTTTCACTTTACAAAAGTTCCTCTATGATAATCATTCATAGCTTCTAATATTTCTGCTTTGGTATTCATAACAAATGGTCCGCCTCTTGCTATTTGTTCACCAATTGGTTTTCCTGATACTAAAAGAAATTTAGATCTTGTTATAGCTTCAACTTTTAATTCTTCTCCATTAGTTAATAAAATTAAAGTTGAGTCTTTTATTTTCTCATGAGATTTATTTCCAATTTTTATTTCTCCTTCTACAAGATAAATGAATGAATTGTGAGTAGAAGGTAAATTAAAATTAAATTTTTTATTTTTATTTAAGCTAATATCAAAATAAATAGGTTCAATATTATGTTGTTCAAAGAAACCTTTAGAATTTTCAAAGTTGCCAGCTATTACCTTAACAGATTTCTCTTCATCGTTGTGTACATTAATTTTTTCTTTATCAATATAATAATATTGGGGTTTGTTCATTTTTAATTTTGCGGGCATGTTAATCCATAATTGAAAACCATGTAGCTTACCTTCTTTCATTACCGGCATTTCAGAATGAATAATTCCGCTTCCAGTTTTCATCCATTGAACATCTCCAGCTTTCATTTTACCTTCGCCGCCAGTACTATCTTTATGTTTAAAGTCTCCTGCCAACATGTAAGTTACAGTTTCAATTCCTCTATGTGGGTGAGCAGGAAAGCCTGCTACATAATCATCTTTATTTTCTGAACCAAATTCATCTAACATTAAAAACGGATCAAAATAATTTGGCTCAACTCCAATACTTCTTTTTAATTTTACGCCAGCACCGTCAGATGTTGTGATTGGTTTTATAATTTTTTCAACTTCTATTTCTAAAATTTTTTTCATATAATCTTTTTTATACGCTAATCCATTTAAACAAACTGAGTTACTCATAATTTTTTATTTAATTCCAATAATTCTTTTAAAGAACCATTAGTTTCCCATTTCTTTACTAGTTGACTCATTTTATGAACTGTCTCTGAAACAAATTCATTAAATACTGTTTTGTATTCAGAACCAATACTTATTCCACTTTTACTATAATCTAATAATTTTATCTTGGATAAATGCAAAATTTTTCTTCTAACAGTCTCTCTTGGTAAATCTAATACTTCAGCAATACTTGCAATATTTACTTTTCTTTTCTCTTTAAATAAGTCTGTATGATTTTTTAATGTTGATTTAAGTTCTTCGTAATTTTTTATACCTTCTTTGTTAGTCTTATATAAATAATCACTTACAACAAGTTGCATAATCATAAAGCTATCAAAATCAATTTTTAAATTATTTTTTACTCGACTATAAAAATTTATTAAGAACATCATCCAATTATACAAACCGTTTGAAAAAACCGGAGCCTCATCCTTTTTGAAGCCTGTTTTAAAATCAATAATATTTTTTTCGTTTATACCCATAATAGTTTTTTTCTAACTCAATATAGTTTTTTATTACCTATTTTAGTTTTTAAATAACCTATACTGGGTAACTATATAAATAATTAAGTTTAATTCAACTTATGAATGAAAAGTGTATTAATTTGGATTTCCGCGAATATCTGTGTTGAATTCTTGATATATTACAACAGATAAAATTTTAAAATTTTTAATAATTCTTTCATAGTCCCAAGACAAATCAACTGAATTACAATTTAATTCTTTGAAGTAGTAAACTTTTGCCATTGGAATTGATGGATCAATCTCAGATAAAAGAATATTCAATTCATCAGTTTTTTTTTCAATTGTAAAATTATACCTACAAACATTTGAGGTTGTCCAATACATCAATGTACTTAAAACAATTAAAAAAAAAATCATAACTTTAGGAATACTTAACATAATTAATTTCCATCAATAGTAACAATTGTTAAATCATCTTTTTGAACTCTATCTGATTTAATTAAGTCTTCAATTATTTTACTTAGTCTTTGAGAATTGGGTACACTTTGATATTTTTTTATATAATTTTGAAAACCTTCTTGTCCTAGCATCTCTCCTTTTGTATCTTTCATCTCTGTTATACCATCAGTAAATATATACATTGAGCTTTCCTTGAAAGAAATTAATTTTTCTGTAAATTTAAACTTTGGAGCTATGCCTAACGGCGGACCTGCTTCTTCAAAGTTTGAAAAGTCTCCTCCCTTAGAAAAAATTAAAGGTGGTTCATGTCCTGCGTTAGATAAGAGTAATTCTTTTTTGTTACTATCAAAGATACCAATCACCATTGTCACAAACATACCTCTTGATGCTGTCTCACATATTTCATCATTAAGAATTTTCAAAAGTTCTGCTGCAGAAAAAATAGTTTTACTTAAGCATCGATAAAGGCTTGAAGCCTTAGACATTAATAATGATGACTTAATTCCTTTTCCAGATACATCAGCAACACCAAAACCAAATCTTCCTTCACCAAGATCTGAAAAATTATAAAAGTCCCCAGAGACAACCTTTGCTGGAATATTTATGCCGGCAATAGGAAAAGGATCTTTTTTATTTTGAGACAATAAAGTTTTTTGAATATCCCCGACAATTTCTATTTCTTTTTGCATTCTATTTTTATCAATCAATTCTTTTGCAGTTTTTGCATTTTTAATCGCAAGTGCTGCTGGTCCTGATAAAGTTTCTAAAAGTTTTCTATCACTCTCTTCAAACAGTTTTGTATTTGTTTTTTTATTTAAACAATGAATAACACCTATACATTCTCCCGAAACTATTAAGGGTGAACATAAAACAGAATAAGTTGTAAAGTTTGTTTTATTATCTAGATCAAAATAAAATTCTGCTATTTCTCTTACATCTTTTCTTACGTCACCCACTCTAATACACTTTTTAGTCGCTGTAGCTTTACCCATTACTCCCTGAGTAATTGGTATTTCAAAATCTTCAAGATAAGCTTGATACTTTGATGCGATACATTGAAAAACTTGTTTTTTCTCTTCAATAAAAAAAACATTTGCTGCTTGAGCGTTTATTCTTTTAATGATTACTTCAAGCGCATTCTGTAATGTCTCTTTTAAATCTAGAGAGCCTGCAAGCTCGTTGTTCATTTGTGTAATTAAAGCTAGGTCTTTACTGGAAGTATCCTCCACTTTATTTACTTCAGGTTTTTTTGAACCAAAAAACATATTATTTTATTGGCAATCTATCTCTTTTTTGATATTTTTTCAAAATATGGAAATTTTAATTCATTCACCAAATTTTTATCTTCATATACAAGATGCTGTTATATTTGTTCAGTATTGTATTGAAGGCATTGTTGAAATAGCTTCACGAATTAAAATATAATCAGTGTTAATCATCTATATAGCTGTATTTATACTTGGTAGCTTATGGGGAAGCTTTAGTAACGTATGTATATATAGACTGCCTGAGAGAGGAAATGTAGTTTCCGCTAGATCAAAATGTAGAAATTGCCAAAAAAAGATCAGTTGGTTCGATAATATACCTTTTATTTCATACATAATTCTTAGAGGAAAATGTAGAGATTGCGGCTTTAAAATATCTTTTCAGTATTTTGTAGTAGAACTACTGGTAGCACTTGGTTTTCTTATCTCTTTTCACTTTTTTGGTTTTTCTATTGCTACGTTGCTACTCTTTATATTAACTATTTTCTTCGTAATTATTTTTTTTATAGATTTAAAACACTTTATAATTCCAAATGAATTAACCTTCCCTCTTATGGCGATTGGGTTTTTAAAGTCATTTGATCCAAACCTAAATCAATATTTATTTCCAAATTACTTTAATTCATTGATTGGAGGAATTGTTGGTTATTTAATTATATGGTTCATAATATTTGCTTATAAAAAATTACGAAACAAAGAAGGTATGGGTTTAGGAGATGCCAAACTTTTATCTGCAATGGGCTTCTGGTTTGGGTGGATATCAATTCCGTTTATATTATTTTTCTCATCATTTGTAGCCTTAGGCTTTGCAATTCCAAGCTTGGTGAATAAATCTAAAACAATGTCATCACAAATTCCTTTTGGTCCTTATCTTGTCTTGGGCTGTGTATTATATTTAGTACTGATTGAACAGATTATAAAATATTTGAATTAATGGAAAAATTACTTTTCTTTAATATAATCGTATCCTCATTAAATATTTTTATAATTGTATACGCTTACTCATTAAATTTTTTTCCAAAAAAATGGAGGAAGAAAGTTAATCAAGATACTTTGGTTGGTCTTACGTTAATTTTTTTTACTATGCTTACTATGTTTGCTTGGATTATATATTTTTATCTAAAAATTTTTAAATTTTGAATTTAAATACAAGATTTGCCAGTACGCTGATAGCGTCTTGACTAGAAGTAAATCCATCTAAATTAAATGAAAAAATACTATTCTCATTTGCTTTATATTTATAATTTAAATTACTTGAAAAACTTGCTTCTTTTTTTAATTCATCGTCTTGATCATAAAAAGTGCTTGTCCCATTAATCAAATAATTTTGATCATCATTATTTGCCAAAGTTCTGTAATCTAGAATCCACCCTAAAGAAAAATTTCTTTTATCACTTTGAAAAAAAGTATATTCATCACTTAGAGCCGCAGAAATATTAAGAACATGTCTATCATCCCAATCAAAATATTGACTTTCTTTATGTGAGGGCGTGTATGAATACCCTAATGTATAACCAATATCAGGTATTAAAAAACTATTATTAAGTTTATTGCCAAATAAAATTTCAAAATTCTCATAGTTATCTGTAACATTTAATAAACCACTTGAAGTAGTATTGGTAAGAATTAATCTTTCACTTTTATTTAGGGCTATTCCTCCTAATAAAAAATATTCACCTTTTAATTTTTTACTGTTTTGATGATTATTAAAATAAAATCCTGATAGTATACTTATACGATCTACATCATGATCTTTAGAAATATTTTGTAAACTCGTCTCAGCAGATATAACAAAATTTAAATTTTCTAAAGGTTTTATAATATTAGCACCAAAATTTACTAAACTATTTTCCAACTTTAAAGAACTACTTTTTCCATCTCTTTTAAGTAATGATGAAAATGTTTCTACCCAAGCAGTGTCACGATCTAAAAATTGATCACTATTTTTAAATTGAGTTAAAGATTTTCTTATATTTAAAGATTTATATCCTAAAGACTCATCTATAAATTCATTTCCTCCTTGTCCAACGGAACCTGCTGAGCCTTTAACAACATTGTTTCCATCTAAATCTTCTAATGTTAAATTACCAGATGTTTCATAAAAGTAACTCTTTCCTACGCCATGTTGTAATTTTAAAGTATTATTAGACCCACTGGAATCAATTATACCAACAACTATACCACCATCTTTTAATGTTAAGGTATTGTTGTTTCCATACAATTCAATTGCAGTTGCACTAGGTCCTTGATTATTTTTAATAGTACCACTGTTTGTTATGGTTGAAGTCTTTCTAATTCTAAGTGTGGATTTACTACTACTATTACTTGTTATTTCACCACCCGAATGATTTGTTAAGGTTAAAGTTTCTGTATTATCAGTTGAATAAATAGTGTTACCCTGTCCACCTGTTGTTGTGCTATAAATTTTTCCATGATTGTTTATAGTTACTGTATCAGAAGCTCCAACTGATATTGTCCTACCACTTGCATAAATGCTACCACCAGAATTATTAGTTATAGTTGCACCAGATGAATTAGCTAAATCTATAGCTTTAGTGCTTTCAGAAGAAGAAACGGTTCCTGAATTATTAACTGTTAAACCATCGGAAGCATTACCATAAATTGCATTTCCTCCAGTTGTTGTTTTTACTATTGAGTCAGAAGATATAACAACTGTTGCATTATTTGCTTCAGCTGATTCAGTGGTATTAATTTTTATAGAATAATTAGCTTTAGAAATAGTAGAATTTGTAATTGTTAAAGTAATATCTGCAGCATCTTTGATATGCTGTTGAGTAGTTCTTGTTTCACCACTTATTGTTTGGCTTTCAGTTATATTCTCAGCATTTAATTTTGTAATAAATATTAAAAAAAAAAAAAATAATTTTAAAATTCTAAACATAAAAATATTTTAATTTACTAAAAACTACTATCTCTCCAACCACCTTTATTGGTTATAATTTCTCCTGGAATTGATAGGATCGAAAATAAAGTGCTCGCATCATCAGAAGGTCCCGCAACATTGGCGTATAACTTGTCTCCAAAGACAACAAGCTCTGATAATACACCTTTTCTAACAAATCCACACCTAAGGTCTACTGCCCCATCTGAAGGATTAGCTATTGATACACCATCATCATCTACTGGATTAAATTCTAATTCATCTAGTTGGGCAGAAGTGTTAGTTCCACACTCATCATCTGCTGCACAAATAAATGCATTTCCTTGATCGCATTTGTTAGCACCTGGAGGTGGTTGGTAAATTGGATAATAAACTTGTCCTTTAAATAAAGTAGGGGGCGCTGATGCTTTTCTAAATGTTCTAGGTAAAACAAAAGATCCTGAGTCATTTTGTTCTAAATGTGCAACCCAAGCTCTGGCACCGGTTTTTAAAGGACAATTACTACCAGATGAATCTCCTGAAGTGTTAACACAAGTTGTGCTATTATCTATGTTGTCAGCACTGCTTGCTCCTTGATTTGCTAATTTTATAAACTCTGGATTAATTTGCATAGGAACAGCTCCTGGTGATTCTACTGCAGTTGGTATTGTAACCGAATTCAAATGTGCCCAATATGGATAGTGTTCATCTTTTATTCCATATAAAATGTTATCCAATTCATTTGCTCTTCCACCAAGATCAGTAAAGTTTCCAGTTGAACCAAACAACCAAAAACCACCATCACTTAATCCTAAACCTGCATCCATTGAAAAATATGAATATCTTCCATTATCTTGGGAAGCTTTTAAATTAAATAAAGTAGTTTGATCAAAAATTTCTGTCGTCCCTGGTATCAAATTACCAGTATCAGCAGTAGCGCCAGGATTATATCCTTTTGTATTATTGGTTAAATTTATTTTTGTAATTTTACCTTCAAGATCATTAATATAGACTAGTGCTCCTCTCCAAGGAATATTTGGCGCCGTATCAGGAGTGATAACAACTGGAGAGGCTGGAATTGCGTTTGTAATATCACTTCCATTTGGAGTGGAAAATACCGTTTGTCCCAAAGTCAATCCACTAGGTGATGTATCCACTATAGTAATAGGCCCGCCGTTATCTTGTGCTCCAAATAAACTTCCAGGTTTACCATCAGCGTGACCCTCAAGATCAACTAAGAATACTGCAGAACCTGAACATGCATCATTTCTAGCCATACCAGCACCGAATATTGCCACATACCTGTCTCCTTCAATACCACTTCCTAATGTTGAAAAACCTGTAACACCAGATGTTGGTATTCTAGCTATTTTTGGAGTTGACCAAGTTTCACCTAACTGAGAGTAATCATATTCCGCTGGTAAACCAGAAGCTCCTAAACATGCTGTTATACTAATTTGATTTGAAATTGTTGGTTCAGTATCTGATTGATTGGCATTAAAAGCTTTAATACCATCAAATGTTATCTGCAAAAGAGCTCCTCCAACACCATCGTCTACCATTTTTGCTTTTGTAATTGGCACAGCTTGTGGGGCTCCACCAACAAGTTGTGTTGCACTTAAAACACCATCTGGGATCTTGTCTCCTAAAGGATATTCCAAAATAATTTCTGGGAAATGAAAAGTCTTACCTTTATAACAAGAAGCCGTTCCTGTATTTCTAAAATCAGACGAAGTGCTACATGCTGCAATTTTATTCTGTTCGGTAAATGTGTCATCACTGGTTTCTTCGTCCGTATCTCTAGCTTTTTGAAAATTATCTGTAGCCACCTCTCCTTCCAGTGAGGTAAGTAAAGATCCAGAACCTGCATTATAATCGAACTCTGTTATAATACCATTAACATCAGCACGTAATATCTTTTGATTAATTTTATCATTAAAAATCGAAAACATATGAATTGGACCTTTGCCTCCATCTGCACCAGGTTCTGTAATATCTAGTACTGAAAAACCTGCACCACCTCTTCCATAAGGTATCACCGCTAATGTACGCCAGGATTTTGTACCTGATAGTCCTAAATTTTGATTATACCCTCTTATAAATACATCATGAACAACTGGAGATCCATCAACACCAAAAATTGGATTAGTTCCACCACCTCCATCTACTTTACCATCATAATCTCTGTTTATAATTTGAGGTAAGAGTGAACCAACAAAAGGAGGGATAAAGCCCCATTGTTCTTTACCAGTTTCCTCATTTATGGCATGAAAGACTCCACTGTTAGAACCTGCATAAACTATCTTTTTTCTGTTTGCTTGTTCTGTCATAAAACCTTGATAATTATTAGTGGCTCTATAATAAGCTTCTTGATTAGTATTTGTGAAAGCGATATTTGCATCAGGAGGCCCAACTTCTATAAGTTGAGAATGGTATATATCTCCCATAACATGAGCCCTAACTTCTTCTACGTCACAGTTAGCATTATAATCAAAATAGTCATTACCTTTCATAAAGTTAATCAAACCCTTTACCTCATCGCCTAAATTTGTATCAGCACCCACTGCTGGGCAATCTGATGTACTATGGTGGTAATCTGGAATAGTATATCCCAATTTATCAAACATATTTTTTAAGGCAGTAGAGTTACCAGTATTAAAATTATCCCAACTTTTTGCATATGTGTCTCCAGGACTCCACGCCGTCCAAAGCTTCCTAGTATCAGGCGCACTTCCTGCGGTCGACTGACCTTTTATCATAGTCGCAGCGCTCCAATTACCATGAGTATTTCCAGGTGACGTATCATGCTCAACACAATCATCGCTTGTATCAGTATTAGTATCATCACATTTACCTGGTTTCAGAAATTTCTTTAATATAGTTCCACGCCATTCACCATACTGTTCGTAAGCAAATTGCGCTTGATATATCGATCCACCCTTTTGAATAGTGGCCGAAATAGATGGAGCAGTAAATGCAAGTTTATCTGCAATAATTTGTCTAATTTTACTAGTTAAGTCTGATTTTAAATCTTCTGGTGTGTTAGCTATTATTGCTCTTTCACAATCTTCATCCTCTATACACTCCTGTGCAGTTGCTGATGCGGCTAATTCGCTAGAACCTATTCTTGCAAGATGATGAAACCTATTTAAATTTGTACCGGTTATGCCACCACCGTAAGCTACATAAAGAGATTTAACTCCCATTTTTCTCAATGCTTCCATTCTGGCTGCTGTTTGACCACCTGCTCCCAAAACTCCCGTATTAGTCATAGCACCATCTCCAATCACAATAACGTAATTCAATTGACATTCAGAATCTGGGTCTATAATTGATCCTCCTGCGTTTGAATCTTTAAAGTAATCATAAGCTATTTGTGAAAATGCATGAGAGTCTGTTCCCCATGCCATCCCTAATGGGTTTAAAGTACCCATAATTAAATCTGCTCCTCCTGGACTTACCGCAACATTTAAACAAGAGTCTCTATTGCATTGTGAGCTTGTTCCATTTGGATGAACTCTTGTTTGTGAACCAGTATCACTTTGAGCTATCTCTAAAACTGGACTTTCAGTTGGAACTCCAGTAATCGGATCTGTTGTTGTTGTTGTAATTACATTTCCATCCGCATCTTTTGATTCTACCCAGCTAAAAGTTGTGTTAAATCCACCCCAACCTTGATAATATGTACAATCAGAGTTTCTATGGCAATAACGTCCACCTCTATCACGACCTCTTGGACCCCCATTCTCACCAGCATTCCAGTGGCCAAAACCAAAATATGCTCCTGTTGTAAGTGTACTATCATTAACTATAGCATTTATTGCTTGCTTAACTCCGTCCCATCTTCTTAATCTTGGACCGCCCATCTGTTGAAGCCAAGTTGTATTTCTTTGTGCAGCTGTGAAAAGATCTTCATTAAATTCATCTACATAACCCCCAGATGTTGCAGTTAGAATTCTAGTACTTGTTACATGAAGACCCCAAGGTTGATTAAAATTAATATTATCTGCAGCTAATGCACCTGAAGTTCCTGAATTTGAAGAAATTGATGCTGTTCCCGTTCCAACACTTGTGACAACTTCACAAGTATCATCATCTGTAGTTCCGGCTGTACCATCAGCATCAAATTGTAATTTTTGTATCGCATGATTAAAGTGAGATGTTATATAGATAATATCACTATCATCAGGCGACACTTCTACACCCGTTGCAAACATTATTTCCGAAGTCAAGTTTGGGTCGTTTACAGCGGTACACCTTCTTGTTTCAGCTCCTAATTCAAATGCTGCACCGGCTGCTACAAGAGAATGACCTACTAAATCACCATTTACGTTTGAAGAAAAATAAATTATTGTTCCTTCATTATTGACACTTATTCTCATTGACCTTCTTGTAATATCATTCATACTTATAAAATCTTGTTGAGTGCATAGCATGTTTGTAAGATTACAAGATTTAAAAAAACTCCAACTTCTCCGAGAATGTCCTCCTGACATGAAGATATAAGGTGTTCCATTAATAGTTTTAATATCAAAATCGTATATTATTTGTCCAGCTGCACCACGTAATGCAAACCTACACTCTGTCCCATCCTCTGAAAAACCTAATACATGATCCCAGCTTCGTCTTTCTCTACTGTTCATAAAAATTATATTTTCGTTATTTATGACTGTTGAAGTCAGGCCTGCTAAAAATTTTACCGTTGAAGTTCTTCTTAACCAACTGTTTCTACCACGAAAATTATTAGTAACGTCTGTTTGCTGCGCACAACCAGCAGCTGGAATTCCTCTAATTGGTCTAAAGGTAGTATCTCTTGCTCCCGCTGCTGTATATCTTATTAACCCTCCCATAGTTCTTCTACCTTGTTGTCCAATCAAAATTCTTCCCTGCGAGTCATATGTAATCCCAGAGGCTATACCAAGCCCGTCACCTCCGATCCATCTACCCATACTTGCAGAACTGTCTACTAAAAATAAAATATTTGCTTTTACATCACCATCTCCAGCCCCTGGTGGTACTGGTTTAGCATTTGCATTACTGTTTAAAATTAATGCAAATAAAAATACAAAAAGTTTTAAATATTTAAACATAATTTATCCCATCATATCAATTACTCGTTCATCTGATCTATAGTCTATCATTTCCGAATTAGTAATTTCTAACACTTCAAACACATCACCTAAGATTTCCATCTTGCTGTACATCATTATTAAACTTCCAATACTTAAATTTTTATATCCAATCCAATTATCATTCTTAACTTCATCACCTGGATCACCAATGTTATTTTTTACAAACTCATAAATTTCATTCTTAATCTCGCTATTGGATACAATTATATTTATGCCAGCAATTTTAGAATCATAAACTATAACTTCCAAATCTGCATTTTCCAAATTAGAACCTTCGCAGTAGTCTAAAGCGTAGACTTTATATCTTACAGATATTTTTGTTCCGATTAATTTAGCATTATAATTGCTTAAAAAAGTGAAAGTGTTTTGAGCAGTACTAACTGGAGATCCAATTGGTACCGATAGCAAAGAACAGGCATAGGAATAACTAGTAAAAAATAGAAAAAATAAGAATTTTATGAAAATTTTTTTCATTTTAAAATTATAAAGATAAGACAATTTTATTTCAATATAAGTAGCTGCTCATTTTAAGCTATTTATTAAACTTAATGTGAAAGAATCACTATAGTTTCTAAAGGAACTAATATTTCAGGATTATTCGCATTTCCCATCATGCCACATGCATAAATTCTATAAGCTGTTCCCATTCTTTGAGCTGATCCTGAGGTTTTTTTTAAACTCACACCTGATGCTTTATAACTAGATGTACCTGAGTTAACCGAAAAAAATTCGTATCTAAATCTTTGAAGTTTTTCTTGTTCAGCTCTAATTGCGGCAGCTGTATCAACTGTTGGATTAAGCGGAAAACTTGCATCTGTAAAAATAGGTTGAATTAAATCATAAAAATTTTGATTTTCAACTTGTTCAATTACTCTAAAATCAGCAGCTCTAGTTAAATTTCTAAAACTTTTATAACAAGGTGTTTGATTGGGTGCTGGATCATCTGACACTCCATCTCCATCCTTATCTCCATTACGCGGAATATATCTACCATCATAATCTCTAATTCCACTAGCAGTGTTTATTGGACCCAGCATCTTGTCTAATAAACTCTTCTCTGCTTGCATTAAAGCAGTTTCAGCAACATAAAAAGTCTGTTGGTACTCATCACTACTGTTATTGCCTTGATGATCCGAAGAAGCAATAACAATTAAAGCGCCACCCATTAAAGACATCGCAAGCAACAAAACTAAAGATAAAACTAAAGCAAATCCTTTTTGTTTATTTCTTATCATTAAAATGCCTCACCTCCAATATTTCTTGTATGAACTGATACAATTACTGAGTCTCTTAAATATCTATCGGGATTAGATGCGTCTCTGCCAGATAATCCAGTAGTTATTCTTGCAATCCCTTCTCTAAAAAAATGATTTTTTGATCTAAAGGTGAGTCTTACATCAACTCCACGAATGTCATATAATTTATCTCTCATATCACTAAGTTCTGGTGCAGGAAACTTCCCAGATGCATTTTTGATTACTATTCCATTTTCATCAAAAGGTATAAATTCCATATCTTCTATATGATCCCTGACTAGCACTGGAGCACTGGTGCATTCAGGGCAGGTATCAACCCAACTTCCTGAGGTTGGAAAATTACAATCAGTTAAACTTGCTCTTTCTTGTTTCCAGCTTGAAATTTTTTTGTAAACTCCGTATCTAATAATCGTGCCTTCAGAACCATCTGGGCGTATAATTTTATCAGTGCCAGTTTGATCAGCAAAGTATGTAATTTTATATTTCTTAAATGGTTGCAGCAAATCATTTTGATTAAAATCCTCATAAACAATTTGAATTTGGTCACAACAAATTTCTCCAGCCCCGCCTGTAGTTGTTGATCCTGCTCCTTGAACATTTCTTCTAATCACAACAGGGTTGTGACTATCTGCTGTAATGTTAAATCCACTATCAAAAACTAAATAACTTACTTTTGGCAAAGTCAATCCGGGAGCAGTACAGCTGGCTGTAGTATCAGCTGAAAATTTTTCAATTTCATATGTACCTGCATAGTATTTAAAACCTGCCATACGAATATCTCTCATCAACATTGAAACTAAATCTCTACTAGATTTACTAATTTTAGCTTTCTCAGATACTCTAGAATAAGATTTGTTTACCACATTGTATGAAGTGTACATTGCAGCCATCATGATAGTTGTGATTACAATTCCAATTAACACTTCAATTAATGTCAGTCCAATTATGTATTTTGAGTTTTTCTTATTCATGGTTTTAATACGTAATCTGTTTGAAAATATAAATATTTTCTTTTTTTTCCGTCATTTAAATTCATTTGAATTCTACCTATGTACATTAGATCATCTAATACGTATGGAACGTCCGCTCCATCTAAAGGTCTTTCGTTTGCATTTACCAATATTCCAGGCTCGGCACTCCACTGACTACCAAGTTTAAATACTCTAAAATTTCGTCTTTCATTAGTTCCTTTACAATTTAAATAATTTTTATTATTCAATAAAGCTTCCCATTTTCTTTGCTTCATCAAAGGACCATCAATTTTATCATCACCATAGACATTACCTACATTACCTGTATTACCTGTATTTAAAGAGGTAGTCCCTGCTCCTGGGTTATCACAAAAATTTGGATTAAACTCATTTTGAAAAAGATAATCAGAAAAATTTATTGCAGATCCAGTAACTATATTTTTATGTCCTATAACATCTTCAGCTATCATATTTGTTAAATAATTTGCTTTTGTTCTTTCTCCTGATGTGTAAATAGATTGTACAGAATAATTGGTCATTTGTAGTATTGCCACAAAACCAATTCCAACAA
Organism: uncultured Pelagibacteraceae bacterium; assembly: GCA_902569285.1. Classification (GTDB taxonomy): domain Bacteria; phylum Pseudomonadota; class Alphaproteobacteria; order Pelagibacterales; family Pelagibacteraceae; genus Pelagibacter. The sequence goes on from CACFTS010000001.1 coordinate 24,952, forward strand.
TTGCCGTTGACATTAAAGCTTCTAAAAGTGATAACCCTGAAATTTTTTTATTCATACTTATTTTCATTTAATAAATCCATTCTCCGCCCATATAAGTTTTTTCTTTTGTCACTGGATCCATCACATATGTATTTTTAAATTTACTCACTGAAAAATTTCCATATCTTCCCCAATGGACTCTTCTTAAGAGCTCAACTTCACTTGTGGGAAACACGTCTGCTGGAACATCGCTATCATCATATAATACATCACAAGAATTTGCATCTGAAGTTCTTCTACAAATATAAATAAATTCGTAAGGAATGCTTGAGCTGTCTTTTGCTAGTGATTCAGATCCTTCATAAAACTTTCCATTTCTTGCAAAACAAACTGCTCCATTTCCATCTGGTTCGATAAAATTTGTTGTTACCTTTTCAAGAGTAATTGAATAAACTGCATTCTTGATCTCTTCAGTAGTCTCACCTGGTGCCAAAATGCTAGGATCAGCTCCAACAGGTAAATCAGTATCCCAATAATCATTATCAAAAAAATTACATCTACTTAAAGTATCAGTGTTCCAATTATCAGCACCATCATTAATTTTTGTTGCAAGAGTCTGCATGGTCATACCCTTAGAAGCAACAGTTAAACCGAATTCAGTATTATCAAAACGTACCTGAACGTAACCAAAAGTTCCTCTTTCCGTTAGATTAATAGCATTTTTCATTAATGATTGAATCTTTTCTACGGCTTGTCGAACTTGTCTTTCTTTATTCCATGAAGAAAAATTTGGGTAAGCAACAGCTGAGATAACTCCTACTATTGCTAATACAACTAATAACTCTAGGATATTAAATCCCTTATTATTATTCTTTTCCTGCTGCTGCATCTATTTTTCCAGCCTTCACTAATTCTTCTAATGATTTTGTCATTGTAATCATTCCATCTTTGACAGCTGTTTGCATGATGCTAGGGATTTGATGAATTTTTGCTTCACGAATTAAGTTTTGTATTGGAGCTGTACACTTCATCACTTCAAAAGCACCACAACGGCCTTGGCCATCTTTAGTTTTAAGAAGTCTTTGAGTTACTACCATTTTTAAAGATGTTGAAATCTGAGCTCTAATTTGTGCCTGTTGTTCAGGTGGGAATACATCAATAATTCTGTTTATCGTATTAGGTGCACCACTAGTGTGCAATGTTCCAAAAACTAAGTGTCCTGTTTCAGCAGCAGTTAATGCAAGTGAAACTGTTTCTAAATCTCTCATCTCTCCAACTAGAATTACATCTGGATCTTCTCGAAGAGCAGCTTTCAATGCACTTGCAAAAGTTTGAGTTTGTTTACCAACTTCTCTATGAGATACTATACTCTTTGCATCTTTATGAATAAACTCTACTGGATCTTCAACCGTAATAATATTTGCCGTTCTGGTCTTATTAATTTCATTTACGATGGCTGCAAGTGTTGTCGATTTTCCAGATCCCGTTGGACCCGTTACTAAAACAAGACCTTTGTGCATGTCTATGATATCATAAAGAACTTGCGGAAGATCAAACTGTCCCATTTCTGGAATAACACTTTCAACTCTTCTTAATACTGCAGCAGGTCCATTTATAGTTTTATAAAAATTTGCTCTAAATCTTAAACCGCTTAAAGTAACAGCGGAGTCTAATTCGTGAGTATCATTAAATTTTTTCGATTCTACCTCATTACAATTGGTAGAAATAAGATCCATGAGATCTTGTGCCTTCACCATTACATCTGGCACTTTAATAATTTCACCTGTTTGTCTGTAAGCTAACGGCGAACCACTTCTGATATGAAAGTCTGAGATTTTTTTATTATTTTTTGCTAATTCTTCTAATTTTTCAAACATTACAAATATTTATCTATAAACACAAAAAAAACAATAATTACTTAAAAGAAAACAACTCATTGTGTGCTCAAAATGATGGTTAAAGAATACTTAAAATGTCCCTGAAACTTCTAAGTTTGCTCCATAATCAGGTATTTTGCTCATCAAGCTATAATTTGAACTAAATTTAACATCAAACCCATTTAAGTTTTTTAAATAACTTATCTCTGTTTGATTATTTTCTAATGGATTATAATTAATGGCAAAATTTACATCATCATCATTTACCCTTCCAAATTTAAATAACAAACTGTCTGTATGTGAAAATCTGTCAGTATCAAGATGTTGAAATATTTCATAATTAATAGAAAATGTTATTCCATTTAAATAAATTTTTTCAAAGCCAAAGTTACCTCTTACGTTTGTTTTAGAGTATTTTTCTATTGCTACAAGATTTGTATTAGAGCTTCCTACGTCATAGTAGTGGAATTTTACATCTGGGGTAAAATCATAAACAAATTCCAAACCTCCATTATATGAAATAGTTCCATCTGAAAATTTTTTTTCATCAGTATTAAATAATAATCCAGTTGCTATTTCTCCACTTTCAAATATTTCCTCCTCATAAGTAGTATTTGTTCCAGCTTTAACATTGCTTAAAAAATCGGTAAAATCTGATAGTTGAGTTACAGCATAGGTAAATCTTCCTGATGGCGTAAAGTTGTAATTTCCAAAAGTTTCGTTGGTCCTAAAATTTGTTGTTATAAATGCTTGTTTGCCATTCCTTTTACCGGAGGTATGACCAGTAAGAGAATGTTTAAATTTTAAAGCACTTAAACCAAATACAGTGTTTAGGTAATCATTATCACTTAATGAATTAACACCATAAATATTCAAAGTTAGTGAGTCCATATAGACATCTTGAAAAGAATTTCTAATTTCTGACTTGTTCTCTGCATATCTTACGGCAAATCCAAAAAATTTGTAATCTTTATATTTTTTATCAGCACCAAATGTTAAACCTAATGTTTCAATATCTTTTGCTTCCTCAACTGATGTCATCTGAAAGCTACCTAAAGATATGTCACCATGACTCCAATACGACCATTGAGAATTTTTTTTATCTTTTTTCTTATTTTTCTTTAGAGAAACTTTTTGAAAATGTTGTGAATTTTTAAGGCTACTTGCTAAAGACTCTAATAATCGATTGTTATAATTAATATCTAAATTAAAACTATTTAAGTTTTCACTTTCTCTATTTCTTTTTATCCATTCAAATCGTTTAAAAATAACTGATGTATTTAAAGTAACATTCTGTTTAGCAAGTTGAACTTGAGATCCTATGTTAGAAACTGGTAGATCAACACACCCTACAAGACCATATGAACACTCCAAATCAAATTGGTGCATCACATCATTAGTACTACTATCTATTGTATCTATTCCAGTATTGTATCTTGAAACAACATAAAGTTTTTTTCCATGTGTATCAAAAGCCATTCCTAAAGCTTTACCTGTTGTTCCAGATGCATCGCTTCCATAAGCTATACTATATGAACCAAGGACACTTGCTGATGTGGTGTCAAAAGCAGTAGACAATTGAAATTGAAAAATGTCATCAGGATGTGCATTAGCATTATGATTACCAATAAGAAGAACAAACATTGCAGTACCATCACTACTAAACTCTATGGCTTGCGCAGAGTCTTTACCTGAGTCAGGATTGTTAATTAAACTGCTCATGTCAAAAGTATTTAATAAAGTGGGGTTGGTTATGTCATAAGCGGGTGATAAAGAATATTCTTTTACAGTTTGATTATTATCAGTGTTTAACAAAGTAAATATTTTTGTTCCATCATTATTAAAAGAGAAATTCCAATACCTCGTACCATAATCTGTCTCCGAATCTGCTTCATATGTAATACCTGATAATTCAAATGGTGCAGTCAAATTAAATTGGTAAATGTTACCAGTTTGATTGGTAAGAAATAATTTTGTTCCATCATTATTAAATTTTATATCTTCACATCTACTACCAGTACCATTATTAGTTTTTCCTACTAAAGTAATTAAAGGATCAATTTCATCTAGAACTAAACCCGCTGATCTAAGATCAAAAGGAATTGATAAATTAAAAGTTCTAAGACATTCTTGTTGTTTGCTATTTTGTACTGTAACAAGTTTATTTACAACAAAAACTTTTTTACCATCATTACTAAAAGCTATTCCTGTTCCTCGCTCAATTGCATCATTATCTACAGCACTACCATCTAAAGAGCTGGTTCTACTACTATCTTCTTTAGGTCGAACGGCTGTCTCCCATGTAGGTCCATTCATTGCTGCAAAAGAATTTTGCCAAAACGATAAAAAAAAGATAATTAAAAAAAATATTGTTTTAAAAAATTTCATAAGTTTTCTTTATTTTAAAACTATTTTTAAACATTTTTAATAATGATTCAACTCAGAGTATATAAGTCCAAATTGAGTTTTAAAAAAATTAATTTTAGACAGTTAATTTATTTTCAGCTAACTTTCTATATAAATTTAATTCTTATGAGTAAAGAGAACTTGATTAATGGCGCAAATAGAACCTATATCAAAAGTTGGAGTCTCTATGACAAGAAAAATCCTAAAGAGGATGGTGATCAGTTGAAAACTGTTATTGGTATATGTTTTATGATTATAACTTTAAGTTGCGTTGGGGCTGTTTCAATTTTCTATTAAAAAACTTTCCAGTCTGTGGGAAATGTTACATAATTTACTTGGATACAACGTCTTTCTTTAATAATTTTTTTCTTTTCCATACCGTGCCAAGTATTTGGACCACTGGTAAAAAAATAACCATAATTATCTTTGTAAGGAACCGTTTTAACTTTTTCTAATTTTTCATTATATAAATCAGTACCTAAATCTTCAGATTCATTTGTTTTATTAACAAAAATTAACCCTGACATTAATTTTTCTTTAATATCACAATGAGGTTTTAACCAAAATCCTTCTCGATCACATATAACCTCAACTCTTACATATGAATTGCTCAAATCTTTATTTATCATTTTTGATATTGTTTCGTATGTTTCTTTTGATTGAAGTTCGTTAATAAATTTTACTAAATTTGGAAATTGTGATGCATTTTCCTTAGTTATAAAGCATCTAAATTTTATTGCTTTACCACCAGATGCAATTCCTTCTCTAAATTCTGCTGCGCCATCATCAATTGCTCTAGTTCCATCATAGTTTAAATTATGTTTACTAACGTCTGGAATATCTGCTTTAATAATTTCTTCAATTACTTCCTCGCTTAAAGCATCTTTGTATTCCCAATGATCAAAAGGAATCTCGTGTTTCTTTGCTTGTTTTAAAATTGAATTAAGAAAAGTCATAATTTTTTAATTGCTCTTTTATATAACTTGATATTTTATCAGTTTCATTAAGTTTTTCATAATTCCATTCTTCTACTGAATTTTCTAAATCTTTGATGATATTTAACGATTTAAATAATTCAAAAAATTTTCTAAATCTTTTATTGTTCTTAATTGCCGGCATTTGAGCTACATAAATTGGTTTTCCTGTCATTGCAGCTTCAGAAATCATTGATGTTGAGTCACATGTTACAACAATATGGTCTGCTAATTTTAATGATGAAAGATAAGCCTTTTTATCAACATTGGTAATAATAATCTGATTTTGACCAAAATAATTTGCTGCTTTATTAATTACATTTTGAGGAGTTCTCATTGAAGGAATAAAAATTAATTGGTAACCTTTATTAATAAAATTATCTTTAATTTTTAAAAATATTTCATCTATAGTTTTGTCATTATAATCATAATATTTATTAGGTCCCCCAACAATCAAAGTGACTGCTTTCTCTTTATTTATTTGAGATTTTAAATAATTTTCATTTTCACTTAATTCACTGTTTCTTAAATAGTGAATTGCTCCCTTGGTTGTTAAAACATTTTTTCCTTTTAAACCATCATGTTCTGGAGCTACTATAAAGTCAAAATTATCCAATGAAACTTTTGGATCTTGAATATGTATATTCATGATTTTATTTTTAAATTTTTGTTTTAAATAAATTGAAGGAACTACGCTTTTTCTTCCACAAGAAATGACAATATCAAAATTGTTTTGAATATTATTTTTAAAAACAAATTTTTGTGTTGGAGTAATTTTTGGTGGAATCATCTCCCAAAAATTATTCAGTTCAATTTTCTCGTGTATAAAATCTAAGTCTAATGCTTTTGCAAGTCCTTCTACTTGACTTATCATTCCATGCATTCCCTCGGTTAATAATATACCTTTTAATTTAGTCATTAATCACTATATAGCTTTCATATGAGTCAAAATCCAACTAAACACACAAAAGTGTTAATAATTGGATCTGGTCCTGCCGGATACACCGCAGCAGTTTATGCTGCAAGAGCAATGTTAAATCCAATATTAATTTATGGAGTTGAACCTGGTGGACAATTAACAACAACTACTGATGTTGAAAACTATCCTGGTTTTTCTGAAGTTATACAAGGACCTTGGTTAATGGATCAAATGAAAGATCAGGCAAAAGCTGTTGGAACAGAAATGATTGAAGATCATATTGGATCTGTCAATTTAAAGTCCACACCTTTTGAAGCTGCAGGTGATAGTGGTCAAAAATATACCGCTGATAGCATTATAATTTCTACAGGTGCTCAAGCAAGATGGTTAAATTTAAAGTCAGAGCAAGAATTTAGAGGCTTTGGAGTTTCCGCATGTGCGACTTGTGATGGATTCTTTTTTAAAAATAAAGAAGTTGCTGTTGTAGGTGGTGGTAATGCAGCAGTTGAGGAAGCGATGTTTCTTACAAAATTTGCATCAAAAGTAAAATTAATTCATAGACGAGATAGTTTAAGAGCTGAAAAAATGCTTCAAAAAAAACTAATGGAAAATAAAAAAATTGAAATAATATGGGATTCTGTTGTTGAGGATGTTGTTGGAGATAAAGAGCCTAAAAGTGTTAAAGGAATTAAAATTAAAAATTTAAAAACTAATAAAATAGATGAAATAAAATTAGATGGATTATTCATTGCAATTGGTCATGATCCAGCAACTCAGCTATTTAAAGATCAATTAAATATGGATAAAGAAGGTTATCTAATTACCAAACCTGATTCTACAGAAACAAGTATTCAGGGTGTTTATGCTGCTGGAGATGTTAAAGATAAAACATTTAGACAAGCTGTAACCGCTGCAGGAATGGGTTGTATGGCTGCACTTGAAGCTGAAAAATTTTTATCTCAATAAACTAAGATAAACTCTCACAAAAAGACTTAATTCTCTCCATCGCTTTTTTCAAATTTTCCATTGAGGTAGCATAAGAAATTCTAAAATAACCATTCAATCCAAAAGCTGAACCCTGTACTACGGCAACATTTGCTTTTTCAAGTAACTTTTGAACAAAGTCTGAATCTGTTTTTAGTTTAGTTTTCTTATTTAATAATCCTTTGCAGCTTGGAAATACATAAAAAGCACCATTGGGTGTTAGACATCTAATTCCTTTAATATTATTTAAACTGTTAACCACAAAATCTCTCCTTTCTTTAAATGCATCAGATCTTTCTTGAATAAAATCTTGTGATCCATTTAAAGCCTCAACAGCCGCAGCTTGACTCACTGAAGATGGATTTGAAGTAGATTGAGATTGAATTTTTCCAATAGCTTTAATGATATCTTTTGGGCCAGCCGCATAACCTATTCTCCAACCAGTCATTGCATAAGATTTACTAACTCCATTCATTGTAAGAGTTCTATCTGTAAGTTTTGATATTTGAGCGATAGTGAAAAAATTAAAATTATCATATTTTATATGTTCGTAGATATCATCACTTAAAATATGGATATTTTTATTTTTAATTAAAATTTTTGCTAAACTTTCTATTTCATCTTTAGTATATCCTGCACCAGTTGGATTCGATGGAGAGTTTAAAATTAACCATTTTGTTTTTTTTGAAATAGCTTTTTTAAGTTTTTTTGCTGTAAGTTTAAAACCATCCTTTTCATCACATTTAACAATTTTTGGTTTTCCTCCAGCTAATAAAACCATGTCTGGGTATGACACCCAAAAAGGTGCGGGGATAATTACTTCATCTCCTTTATTTAATGTTGCCATAAAAGCATTATAAAGAACTTGCTTTCCACCTGTGCCAACAGTTATTTGATCTAAACTAAAATCTAAATTATTTTCTCTTTTGAATTTTTCAACAATTGCTTTTTTTAAAGCGGGTGTTCCATCAACAGCAGTATATTTTGTATCTCCATCTTTAATAGCTTGGATCGCTGCATCTTTTATATTATCTGGAGTATCAAAATCTGGCTCTCCTGCACCAAGACCAATTACGTCTTTACCAGCTGCTCTTAATTCTCTGGCCTTTTGAGTAACAGCAATCGTCGGTGATGGTTTAATTCTTTTTAAACTGTCTGATATTATGCTCATTGAAATATAAATTAATTCTACTACTTTCTTTAATATATGGAAAATACTTATCAAGATTTAATTACAGATATTCAGAGTAAAAATCCAAAAATCAGTGGAAAACTCGAAGGTGGTAAAAAATTTAAAATTAAATCTGATTTTAAACCTGCAGGTGATCAACCCGGAGCTATTAAAAAGTTAATTAATGGAGCAAACAAAGATGAATTTAATCAAGTATTACTTGGAGTAACTGGATCTGGAAAAACTTTTACAATGGCAAAAGTTATTGAAGCGACCAATAGACCAGCTTTAATTTTAGCTCCTAACAAAACTTTAGCTGCTCAACTTTATGGTGAGATGAAAACATTTTTTCCAGATAATGCTGTTGAATATTTTGTGTCTTATTATGACTATTACACTCCTGAAGCATATGTTCCTAGATCAGATACTTATATTGAAAAAGAAGCTTCAATTAATGAACAAATAGATCGCATGAGACACTCTGCAACAAGATCTCTCTTGGAAAGAGATGATGTACTTATCGTTGCCAGTGTATCTTGTATTTATGGTTTAGGTTCAGTTGAGGCATATAGTAAAATGACTTTAACTCTCCAAAATAATTGTGATTACAATAGGGAACAAATAATTAAATCTTTAGTAGCTCTACAATACAAACGTAATGACCAAAATTTTTATAGAGGTACATTTAGAGCTCGAGGAGAATATTTAGAAATTTTTCCATCACATCTAGAAGATAGAGCTTGGAGATTAAGTTTATTTGGAGATAAACTTGAAAAGATTGAGGAATTTGATCCGCTTACAGGAGATCAAGTAAGAGAATTAAGTTTAGTCAAAATATATGCCAATAGTCACTATATTACTCCAAAACCAACTATTGAACAGGCGGTAATAAACATAAGAAAAGAATTAGAATTAACCTTAAAAAAACATAGAGCTGAAAACAAATTACTTGAAGCACAAAGATTAGAAGAAAGAACTAAATTTGATCTTGAAATGATTGAGGCAACTGGTTCTTGCGCGGGAATTGAAAATTATTCAAGATTTTTATCTGGAAGAAAACCTGGTGAACCACCTCCTACTCTTTTCGAATACTTCCCAGACAATACCTTAATATTTGTTGACGAAAGTCACGTTACAGTTCCACAATTAAATGGAATGTTTAAGGGAGACAGATCAAGAAAAAGTACACTAGCAGAATATGGATTTAGACTTCCTTCTTGTATGGATAATAGACCTTTAAAATTTGAAGAATGGGATTTAATGAGAACGCAAACAGTATTTGTTTCAGCTACTCCTGGGCCTTGGGAGCTAGAACAAACAAAAGGAAAATTTATCGATCAAGTAATTCGTCCAACGGGATTAATTGATCCACCTGTTGAGGTTAAGCCCACAAAAAATCAGGTTGATGATTTAATGCATGAGTGCAAAAAAACAATTGAAAAAAATTATAGAGTATTGGTAACAACCTTAACAAAAAGAATGGCTGAAGATTTAACTGAGTATCTTCACGAGAATGGGATTAAAGTTAGATACTTACATTCTGACATAGATACACTTGAAAGAATAGAAATCATGAGAGACTTAAGACTAGGTGTATTTGATGTATTGGTTGGAATTAACTTATTAAGAGAAGGTCTTGATATACCCGAATGTGCTTTGGTTGGAATTTTGGATGCTGACAAGGAAGGTTTTTTAAGGTCTGAAACATCACTTATCCAAACAATTGGAAGAGCTGCAAGAAACTTGGATGGTAAAGTAATTTTGTATGCTGATAAAGAAACAAAAAGTATAAAAAAAGCTATTAAAGAAACAGAAAGAAGAAGAAGTATCCAATTAGAATACAACAAAAAAAATAAAATTAACGCTACTACAATCAAAAAAGAAATAAGTGATATTCTAGAAAGTGTATACGAAAAAGACTATGTGCAAGTTGGAACTGGAGAAAATATTGGCGGAAATCTTAAAAAACACATTAAAGCTTTAAATAAACAAATGAAAGAGGCGGCGAGTAACTTGGAATTCGAGGAAGCTGCTAAAATTAGAGATGAAATTAGAAAACTTGAAAGTTCTGAACTAGAGATTACACTTAATCCCAAAGTAAAAAAGTATAGCAAAAATAACAAAATGTACCCTAAAGGAAGATCCACTATGGGTATGCCGGGAACGAGAGCTCAAAAAGGAAAAAAGAAATGGAAGCAAATAAAATAATTATCACTGGTGGATCAACAAGAATTGGGGCTGCTATTGCAAAAAAATTATCTGGCCCAAAAAAAGAAATGGTTATTCATTATTACAGTTCTAAATCAAAAGCTGAAAAAATAAAAAAAGAATTATCAAAAAACAAAACAAAAGTTTACTTGGTTAAAGGTGATCTAAGCAGAGAAGCAGATGTGAAAAAAATAGTAAAATTTGCAAAATCTAAATTAAAATATTTTGATTGCTTAATTAATAACGCTTCTCTATTTGAAAATGATAAACTTGAAAATTTTACTACTGATAGTTGGGGGCGTCACTTAAGAACTAATTTAAGAACTCCTGCTCTTTTATCAAAAGAATTCTCAAAAAATGTCAGAGGTAAAAATAACAACATAATTAATATTATTGACCAAAGAATTTTTAAACTAACTCCATATTTTTTTTCATATACAATTAGCAAAACTGGACTTTATACTCTTACTAAAACAAGCGCTATGAGTCTTGCCCCAAGTATAAGAGTAAATGGAATTGCACCAGGCCCAACTTTAAAGAATAAAAGGCAATCTGCACAACACTTTAAAAAGCAATACATGGCAACTCCCCTTAAAAGACAAGTGGACGTTGAACAAATCTGTAATGCGGTTGACTTCTTTGTTAAAAATAGATCTATTACAGGACAAGTAATATCAGTCGATAGTGGTCAAAGTTTAAATTGGCAAACTCCTGATATATTGGGATTAAAAGAATGAAAAAAAATAATCTTAAAATAGTAAAAATAGATAAGATTAAAGGTTTATTTAATTACGAAAAAAAAATTCTTATAAAAGATCTAATACTAGATTTAAAACTTGGATATTACGATTTTGAAAAAGAAAAACCTCAAAAAGTAAAATTTACTCTTGAAGTAAACTATGAAGATAAAAAGCCATCAAATGATAAAGATCTCAAATCAATTGTTAATTATGCAAAAATTGTAAAATTGATTAAAAAACTAGTTAAAAATAAACATTATAACTTTCTTGAAACATTGGCTGAGGATGTTTTTGATGAGCTATTTAAAGATAGAAGAATTGATAAAATAACTCTTCAAATTGAAAAATTAGAAATCATGAAAGACTGCTCGTCAGTCGGTATTCAGATTTCTAAAAAAAGAAGCCATGTTAAGCTCTGATATTGGAAAAGACGTAATCAAAAAAGAACTACCCTTAATGCCAAAACTTCCTGGGGTATACAGGATGTTAAATTCCAAAAATGAAGTTCTTTATGTGGGTAAGGCTAAAAATCTTACTAATAGATTAAAGAGTTATGTTTCAGAAAAAAATCACATAATAAGAACTGAAAGAATGTTATCTCAAACAAAAAAGCTTGAGATAACCACTACCTCAAATGAAAGTGAGGCATTACTTCTTGAAGCTAACTTAATTAAAAAGCATAAACCTAAATTTAATATTCTTTTAAGAGACGATAAGTCTTTCCCATTTATTTTCATCGGTAATAAAGATAAATGGCCACAAATAAAAAGACATCGAGGAAAAAAAGATAAAGAAGGATTTTATTTTGGTCCTTTTGCATCTGCGGGATCTGCTAACTGGACAATTAAAATGATTCAAAAAATTTTTCACTTAAGAGTTTGTGATGATAATGTTTTTAAAAATAGGAAACGTCCGTGTATTTTATATGAAATTAAAAGATGTTCAGGACCTTGTGTTGGCTATATCAAAAAAGAAGAGTATAAAAAAACTGTTGATGATGCGATTGAATTTGTATCTGGTAAATCAAGAAAAATACAAAAAAGCCTTTCAGATCAAATGGAAAAAGCTAGTGAAGATTTAGATTTTGAAAAGGCAGTAATTTTGAGAGATAGAATTAAATCATTAAATATTATTCAATCATCACAAAGAATTAATGAGGCAAATTTAATTGAAGCAGATGTTATTGCTGGATACAAAGAATCTGGAAAAACCTGTATTCAAGTATTTTTTTATAGATCTAAACAGAATTGGGGTAATCAATCATTTTTTCCAAAACATGATCCAGATGAAAAGTTGAGTAACATATTAAATTCATTTGTTTCTCAATTTTATGAAAATAAAAGTGTGCCCTCTTCAATAATATTATCAGAGCAAATTAAGGAAAAAGTTTTAATTGCAAAAACACTCTCTCAAAAAGAAAAAAAGCAAATTAATATTTCTGTTGCAAAAAAAGGATCAAAATTAAAAGTAATTAACAATGCAATTAAAAACGCTAAAGATAGTTTAAATAGAAAACTTTATGAAAGCCAAAATAATAGAGAACTATTTGATGCTGTTGCTAAAAAATTTAATCTTGAAACGAATATAAATCTTATTGAAGTTTATGATAATAGTCACATTCAAGGAACAAATAGTGTTGGCGCATTAATTACTTATGGCGGTGAAGGCTTTATCAAAAAGAGATATCGAAAATTCAATATTAAAGTTCAAAAAAATAAACAAGACGATTATGGAATGATGCGAGAAATTTTAAACAGAAGATTTAAAAGAGCTGTTCAAGAAAAAGACAACTATCTTACGTTTCCAGACCTTGTTCTAGTTGATGGTGGAAAAGGACAATATTCAGTTGCTAGAGAAGCTTTAAATGAACTAGGACTTCACGATATACCCATACTTGCAATCGCTAAGGGTAAGTTCAGAAATAGTGGAAACGAGACATTTTTTCATAATGGAAAAGAATTTAAGTTTGCCAAAAATGATCCCACCCTATTCTTCCTTCAAAGAATCAGGGATGAATCTCATCGATTTGCAATTAGCGCTCATAGAGCTAAAAGAAAAAAAGGAATTAGTAAATCTTTATTAGATCAAATCGAAGGTATCGGCTCAATTAGAAAAAGAGCTTTATTAAACCATTTTGGCTCTGCAAGAGCAGTTGAATCAGCAAGTCTAGATGAAATAAAATCAGTTGAAGGTGTTGAGGTAAAAGTTGCAAAAAAGATATATAATTTTTTTCACGAATAAAAAAAAATATGCTTAAAAAAATACCAAATATATTAACTGTAGGTAGAATTTTAATTGTTCCTTTTTTTGTACTAGCCTTTTACTTGCCGGGCTTTTATGGAGATCTAACAGCTTTAATATTATTTATTGTTGCTTCCTTCACAGATTTTTTAGATGGAATGCTAGCTCGACTACTTGGTGAAGAGTCGAAGCTTGGTGAACTATTAGATCCAATTGCTGACAAGATTATTGTGGCAACAGCACTTATTCTTTTAGTTATGGATGGTACTATTCGTCACTATGAAGTCATTGCAGCAATAATCATCCTTACAAGAGAAATTTTAATTTCTGGTTTAAGAGAATTTTTAGCAAAAGGAAAAATTAAACTTCCAGTTTCAAATCTTGCAAAATTAAAAACTGTTTTGCAAATGATATCTATAGCTCTTTTGCTATCTGGAGAAACTGGCAATAAGATTATAAATTTCCAAGATTATAATGCTCAAACTATAGGCATTATCCTATTATGGCTTTCTGCAGCGTTAACGCTTTTTACTGGTTATGACTATATGCGTAAAGGAATTGATCACGCAATTTCTGAGGATAACAAAGACTAAGCCGCTTTTTTCTTTTTTACTAGTGCCAGATAACTTTCGTTTAAATCAATTATCATTTCACATACTTTAAACTGATGTTCGGCTATACAAGATACTGGAGTTACCTCTGCTGCTGTACCTGTTAAAAAGCATCCCTCGAAATTTGAAAGTTCAGATGGATTGATTTTTCTTTCGTAAACTTTGATATTTTTTGATTTTGCAATTCCAATTACGGTTCTTCTTGTGATTCCATCTAAAAATGAATCAGGAATCGGAGTATGTAAATCTCCATTTTTATCTTTAAAAAAAATATTTGCACCAGTTGCTTCAGCAACATTTCCTTCATGATCTAACATAAGTGAATCTGTGTAGCCTTGCTTTTCTGCCTCATGTTTTGAAAGTGTACAAATCATATAAAGTCCAGATGCTTTTGTATCCCAGGGGATTGTATTGGGTGCAGGTCTTCGCCAGTTAGAGATATTCAATTTTATTCCCTCTACTTTCAACTTTGGATCAAAGTAAGAACCCCATTCCCATGTTGCAATGGCTACATGAATTTTTGTTTGCTGTGCAGAGATAGCCATCATTTCACTTCCTCTCCAAACAACTGGTCTGACATATCCATTTTCTACTTTTTGAGTTGCAATTATTTTTTTTGATGCAACATTTATTTCATCTTCACTGTAAGGAATTTCAATACCCATCCTTTTTGCTGAATGAAATAATCTAGAAGTATGTTCTTCTAATTTGAAAATAAAACCATCATATACACGTTCACCCTCAAAAACACAGCTAGCATAATGTAATCCGTGGCTCAAAACATGAACTTTAACATCTGACCAATCTACTAATTTGCCATTGTACCATATTTTGCCTGATCTCTTATCGTAGGGTATCATGTTATGAAATATAAAATTCTTACTGAAAAATATCTTTGTATCTATAATATGTCAATATAACTTACCTATAATGAAACAACTTTTATATCTAAAAGATGATCAATTAAAAGATTTAATCGAGAAGCTATTTATAAGTTATAGAGAAACATTCTCAGATTCTAAAAAAATTCTAAATAAATACAGAATTGGTTTAGCACATCAAAAAGTTATACATTTAATATCAATGTATGAAGGTATTTCTATCTCTGAATTACTGAAAAGACTAAAAGTTACCAAACAAAGCTTAAATAGGGTGCTTAAAGATTTAATTAAATTAGAGGTGGTTATTTTTAAAAAAGATGATCAAGACACTAGAATTAAACATATTTTTCTTAACGAAAAAGGAAGAAAATTATTTAATGAAATTTTTGAAATACAAAAAAAAAGAATTCATAATGCATTATTAAATTCTAGCTCTGAAGAAGTTATTAATTTTGACAATGTATTGAATAAGATAATAAATGGATAATTTTATTGCACATATATTAGTTGTTGATGATGATGATGGTATTAGATCACTAGTAAAAAAATACTTAAATGAAAATAATTATTTAGTTACTACGGCTAATAGTGCAGAAGACGCTACTAAAAAAGTCAAAATTATACAATTTGATTTAATTATTTTAGATATAATGATGCCTGGAAAAAGTGGATTAGAATTTATTCAAGAAAATCAAAAGAAATTAGAAACACCCATAATTTTATTAACAGCCAAAGGTGAAACCAATGAAAGAGTTGAAGGGTTAGAAATTGGTGCTGATGATTATCTAGCAAAGCCCTTTGAACCAAAAGAGCTTATATTAAGAATTAAAAATATAATTAAAAAGACAAAAAAAAATGATCAAAAAAGAATTATAAAATTTGAAAATATTAAAATTGATTTAAATAAACTGTTAATTCTTAAGAATGATATTGAATATAAAATAAATAATACAGAAAAAAAAATATTAGAAAAAATGATTAATAATCCTGGTAAAACATTCTCTCGAGAAGATATAGGAATGTTAATTAATTTAGATAAAGAAAGATCAATAGATGTGATTATTACAAGATTGAGGAAAAAAATAGAAATTGATCCTAAAAATCCAAAATTTTTACAAACAATTAGAGGTACTGGATATGTTCTATGGATTGAATAAATTTATTAAAAATATTCTTCCAAAAAGATTATTTTACCGAGCCTTATTAATTGTTGCTGTTCCAGTAATAGTTTTACAGTTATTAATAACAGTTGTTTTTTTTGATAGTCTTTGGATCAAAACAAACAAGGGGATGACAAAAGCTCTTGTAAATGAAATCAAAACATTTATTGAAATTTATACAGATGAAATTTATGACAAGAAT
Organism: uncultured Pelagibacteraceae bacterium; assembly: GCA_902569285.1. Taxonomy (GTDB): domain Bacteria; phylum Pseudomonadota; class Alphaproteobacteria; order Pelagibacterales; family Pelagibacteraceae; genus Pelagibacter. Next base: position 41,305 of record CACFTS010000001.1, read on the forward strand.
GTAATTACTAATCTTTTTTCTATCTACCAAGATTTGAATATTGAATATATTAAGGATAATAGTTTTAACTACAATCATGATGAAAGATGGTTTAGTCCAATAGATAGAACTTTAAGAAGAGAGCTTAAATCAAGATTTGGAACAGATAAGTTTTGGTTTGATACAACCAGATATAAAGAATTAATTGACTTAAGAATTAAATATCAATCTGGATATTTTAAATTTTTAATTCCTAAAGATAGGGTTACTAGTTCATCTGCACGAATATTTGCATTATGGATTACAGTCCCAGCTATAATAATGATTTTTATTTCATTAATTTTTTTAAAAAACCAAACAAGACCAATCACAAATCTTGCTAAAGCAGCAGAAAAATTCGGTAGAGGTGAAGAAATAGAAGAATTTAAACCGTCAGGGGCTGCAGAAATAAGACAGGCTGGTTATGAATTTGACAGAATGAGAAAAAGAATTGTTAGACATCTAAATCAGCGTTCAGAAATGTTGTCAGGAATTAGTCATGATTTAAGAACACCTCTAACAAGAATGAAACTGCAAATTGCTTTCATTAAAGATCAAGAATTAGCTAAAAAGTTATCAGAAGACATAAATGAAATGGAAAAAATGTTAAATGAATATCTTCAATTCACCAGTTCATCATATTTAGAAAAAGATGAAGAATTCAATATTAGTGATCTAATCAATGAAATAATAGAAAAGTATAATAATAAAAATATTTCAACTAACATTACACCTAGATTATATGTTAGTGGTAGAAAAAATTTAATTAGAAGATGTATTAACAATTTGTTAGATAATTCAATCAAATATGCTGACAAAGTTAAGATTGAAATTAGTAAAAATAATAACAATTTATTTATTAATATTGAAGATAATGGCCCTGGTATACCGGAACAAGAATATGATAATGTTTTTAAACCATTTTACAAAATTGATAAAGGTAGAGCTGATTCAAAATCTAGTGTTGGACTAGGATTGTCTATAGCATCCGATATTATAAGATCGCATGGAGGAAATATTAAATTAGAAAAATCTTCAATGAATGGTTTAGGAGTTAAGATTTTCTTACCTTTTTAATTTTTCTTTTTTTTAAAGTTTGTAATTGATCAATTTTTTTTTCTAGATTTTCGACTCTTTTAGAAAGAATTTCGAATTCATCTTTGCTTGTTAGTTTCATTTTAAAAACTATCTCATCTCTTTTTGACTTTAAAATAATCATTAACTCATTTGCTATATCTTTAGATGATACTAAACCTTTTTCAAATAACTTGGCCAATTTATCAATAACAAACTTTGAATTTTTCATATATTTGTATAATAACTTATTATAATTATAACCTATAATTATAATTAAAAATGTTCATTAATAATTTTGACCCAGTTGCAATTCAATTTTTTTCAATAGAAATAAGGTGGTATTCTCTAGCTTATATTGTTGGTATTTTATTAGGTTGGATTTTAAGTAAAAAAATTTTTATTTCTGACACTAAATTAAATGAAAAATTTGATGATTATATAACCTATCTAATTTTAGGTTTAATTATTGGAGGAAGACTAGGCTATGTATTGTTTTATAATTTTAATTTTTACTTAAATAATTTATTTGATATTTTTAAAATTTGGCAAGGCGGTATGTCATTTCATGGAGGTCTTGTAGGAATTGTTATTGTAAGTATTTGGTTTGCAAAAAAAAATAATCATAACCCATTTAATTACTTAGATATTGTTTCTTATGTTGCACCAGTAGGTATCTTTTTTGGAAGAATAGCAAACTTTATAAATTCTGAATTATATGGAATAGAGGCAAATATCCCCTGGGCAGTAAAATTTGTACACGTAGATAATTTGTATAGACATCCCTCTCAATTATATGAAGCACTTTTTGAGGGAATAGTATTATTTTTAATTCTATTATATTTTAAAAATAAAAGTTTCGTGAAAACTCCAGGATTTGTTTCTGGTATATTTTTAATCTTTTATTCAATCTTCAGATTTTTTATTGAATTTTTTAGAGTACCTGATGAACAGTTGGGTTATTTGTTGTTTAATTTAACAATGGGGCAAATTATAAGTTTCTTTTCTTTAATAATTGGATGTTATTTAACTATCATAAAATATGAAGTCAAAAAAGATACTCAATCTACCTTTAGATAAATTTATAAATTTATCTCTTTATCATAAAAAATTTGGATACTACATGAAAAAAAACCCTTTTGGCAAAGAGGGTGATTTTATAACTGCTCCAAATATTTCAAGACTTTTTTCTGAAATGATTGCAATTTGGATTTTAAGTTTTTGGCAAAGTTTAGGATCTCCAAAAAAATTTAATTTAATTGAACTTGGTGCGGGAAATGGTGAAATGATGAAAATACTTATAGAGAGCTTTCAAAATTTTCCAATTTTTTTAAAATCTTGTAATTTTATTATTCATGAAAAAAGTCCCTCTTTAATTAAAGTTCAAAAAAAAAAATTGTATAAAAGCAAGATAACTTGGCTTCCTAAAATAAAAAGATTAAAAAAAATTCCAACTATATTTATCGCGAATGAATTCTTTGACTCTCTTGCAATTAAACAGTTTCTTAAGAAAGAAAATTTATGGTTTGAAAAATTTGTTAGTTTAAAAAATAAGAACAAAGCTTTTTTTATTGAAAAAAAATTTAATATGAAAAATTTTGAAAAAAAAATAAATTTCAAAATATCCAAAAATCAAAATTTTATAGAATATTCTGAAATTAGTATTAATTATTTAAAAAAAATTACAGAAATAATTAAAAAAAATTCAGGTGGAATTTTAGTAATAGACTATGGTTATTCTGAAAAAAAAATGAAAAATACCCTTAGGGCAATATCTAAACATAGATTTTCTAACATATTAGAAAATATTGGTAATTCAGATATTACCCATAATATAAATTTTAATATTTTTCAAAAAATTATAAAACAGTTGAGTGGTTTAAATAGTAATTTGACAACTCAAAAAGAGTTTTTAATTAAGATGGGAATAAAGCAAAGAGCAGAAATAATCTCAAAAAATCAAAATTTTATAAAGAAAGCAGACATTTATTACAGATTAAAGAGACTTATAGATGATAAACAAATGGGAAATTTGTTTAAAGTTATGTTAATAAAAAATCAAAAAAATAAATTCAAATTAGGATTTTAAAACTGATTACTTCAAAAAAATTATTAAAACAAAAAAATATTAGTCATGGTTTTTTCAATAGAAATGGTGGTAAATCAAAGGGCATTTATCGAAGTCTAAATTGTGGACCTGGTTCAAAAGATAATAAAATAAATATTAAAAAAAATTTAAAGATTGTTCAAAATAAAATTAGTAAAAAATCTAAAAATATTTTTTTACTTCATCAAATTCATAGTAGTAAATTTATTTTTATAGACAAAAATTTTAGATTTAATAAAAAAAAAATAAAAGCTGATGCGGTTATAACTAATCAAGAAAAACTTCCTATAGCTGTTTTAACAGCTGATTGTGTTCCATTATTATTATATGACTATAAAAAAAATATAATTGCAGCTATTCATGCTGGTTGGAGAGGTGCTTTTAAAGGAATTATAAATAAAGTTATAAAGTTCATGTTGAAGAAAGGTTGTAATAGAAAAGATATCACAGCTGCTATTGGACCCTCTATTGCTCAAAAAAGCTATAATGTTAAGTCAGATTTTAAGAACAAATTCATTAAAAAACATAAAAAAAACAAAATTTTCTTTAAAAATAAAAAAAAAATTATTTATTTTGATTTACCAAATTATGTCAAATCTCAACTGAAATTAAATAAAATCAGTAAAATTGATATAATAGGTATTGATACTTATGATAAAAAAAATAATTTTTTTAGTGCTAGGCGATCTTTAAGATCAAAACACGATGATTATGGTAGAAATATTTCAATAATTATGATTAATTAAACTTTTTCAATGAAATTATTAACTGGTAATAGCAATAAAGTTCTCAGTAAGAATATTGCAAAATATTTAAAGTCAAAACTTGTCAATTCAAGCATAAGAAAATTTTCAGATGGTGAAATCTATGTCGAGATAAATGAAAATATTAGAGGAAATAGTATTTTTATTATTCAATCAATTTCATCTCCAGCTAACGATAATTTAATGGAATTGTTATTATGTATCGATGCTCTGAAAAGATCTTCTGCAAAAAATATAACTACAGTAATTCCATATTTTGGTTACGCTAGACAAGATAGAAAAGTTGTACCGAGAACTTCAATATCAGCTAAGTTAGTTTCAAATTTAATTACTAAAGCTGGAGCTGATAGAGTTGTAACTGTTGATTTGCATGCTGGGCAAATTCAAGGTTTCTTTGATATTCCTGTAGATAACCTTTTTGCTACACCAATATTTGCGAGACATGTAAAAAAGAAAATTAAAAGTAAAAAAATTATTTGTGTTGCCCCTGATGTAGGTGGAACTGAAAGAGCTAGAGCGCTTGGAAAACTTCTTAACGCTGGTCTTGCTATTGTAGATAAAAGAAGACCAAAACCTGGAAAATCACAAGTTATGAATGTTATTGGAGATGTAAAAGATCAAACTTGTATCATTGTAGATGATATAATTGATTCAGGTGGCACTATAATAAATGCGGCTAAAGCCTTAAAAGAAAGAGGCGCTAAAGAAGTTTATGTTTATATTACTCATGGAGTTTTAAGCGGAGACGCGGTTAAAAAAATAAAAAACTCAGTAATTAAAAATTTAGTAATTACAGACACAATTAATAATGGTGAAAAAACTAAAAGTGCTAAAAATATAGAAGTTTTACCTATTTCTGGCCTTATGGGAGAAGCTATAAAAAGAATTTCTAACTCAACTTCCGTTTCAGATTTGTTTAAATAAATATCTTGATTATTTATCAACATGAGTTAAAAACCTCTGTTTTATGAATTCATTAGAAGCTAACATCCGAAAAAATGATACTAAAGGGCAATTAAATGCTATTAGAAATAATGGCAACGTTCCAGGAATTATCTATGGCGGAAAAGATCAAAATCAAAAAATTTCTATTCCAAAAAAATTACTTAAAACTTTAATTGAAAAAGAAAATTTTTTATCAAATATTATTACTTTAAGTATTGATGGTAAAACTCAAAACGTTTTACCCAGAGAGATTAAATATCATATTCTAAGTGATGAACCAACTCACGTAGATTTTTTAAGAATATTACCTGGTGTTAAAATTAAAATTGAAGTGCCTGTTAATTTCATAAACCATGAAAAATCCCCAGGATTAAAAAGAGGTGGTGTTTTAAACATAGTAAGAAGAAAAGTTGAATTAAGATGTCCAAGTGAAAAAATACCTGCAAATTTAACACTAGATCTTGATGGAATTGATATTGGAGAAAGTTTTAAAATCTCATCAGTTAAATTAGAATCAGATGTAACACCAACTATTCAAGGAAGAGATTTTGTGATAGCGACACTAGCTCCACCAACAATTATGAAAGAACCAGAAAAACCAGCTGAAGCTGAAGCAACTGAAGGTGAAGAAGGAGCTGAGGGAGCAGAAGTAGTTGCTGCAGACGGTGACAAACCAGCTACAGAAGGTGATAAAAAAGAGGGTGATGAAAAAAAACCTGCTGAAAAAAAACCTGCTGAAAAAAAACCTGCTGAAGAAAAAAAATAGCCAATCAAAATTGAAATTTAAATTCCATTAATTTATGCTTTTATTTGTAGGATTGGGTAACCCAGCACCAAACAGTGAAAATAATAGACATAATGTAGGTTTCAAAATTATAGACTCAATTAATAAAGAATTTGGACTTTCAAAACAAAAACCAAAATTTAAAGGTCTATTGACTACTGGAAATGTTGGAGGTCAAAAGGTTTATGCTATTAAACCATTAACTTTCATGAATAACTCAGGAATTTGCATTAGAGAATTAATTGAATATTTTAAAATTGATGCTGAAAATGTAATAGTTTTTCACGATGACCTTGATATTGAATTTGGAAAAATAAAAGCAAAATTTGGTGGATCAAGTGCAGGTCATAATGGAATATCCTCAATTGATAAATTTATTGGAAAAGATTATTCAAGAGTGAGAATTGGAATTGGAAAACCCAAAGGAAATATTGAAGTTGCTGATTATGTATTACAAAATTTTGATGAAGAAGAAACTATTAGTATTGAAAAAATCTCAAAAAATATAACCGAATCAATTTCAATACTTGTTGAAAAAAAATTAGATTTATTTTCTAGCACAGTTAATAATAAATAATGAGTTTTAAGTGTGGAATAGTAGGATTGCCCAATGTTGGTAAATCTACTCTCTTTAATGCTTTAACAAATTCAAGCAAAGCTCAAGCTGCAAATTTCCCTTTTTGTACGATTGATCCAAACGTAGGTGTTGTCCCTGTGCCAGATTATAGGTTAGAAAATCTAGCAAAAATTTCAAAGTCAAAAAAAATTATTAATACGACTATTTCTTTTGTCGATATTGCAGGTTTAGTTAAAGGTGCTTCTAAAGGTGAGGGTTTAGGAAATAAATTTTTATCACACATAAGAGAAGTTGAAGCGATTATACATATGATTAGATGTTTCGACTCAGATGATATTCAAAATGTAAACCCAACCGTAGATCCTATTAGAGATCTTGAGATTATTGAGACGGAAATGATGCTCGCAGATCTAGAGTCTATTCAAACAAGATTGGGGAAAAGTAATAAAAAAAATGTAGTTGAAGAACAAATTAAAATCCTTGAAACTGCTTTAGATTGTATCAATAACGATAAAGATATTTCTATTTTAAAAACACAATTTGATATCAAACAACTTAATCAAAGTGGATTATTATCTATAAAACCCAAGATATTTGTTTGTAACGTAGATGAGCAAAGTGTACAGAATGGTAATGATTATACAAAGAGATTCATTGATAAGTTTGGACAAGAGAATACTTTAATTATTTCTGCAGACATAGAAAACCAAATTAATGAATTGGATATAAGTGAGAAAAAAAATTATATGGAAATGATTGGTTTAAAAGAAACTGGATTAAATATGTTAATTCAAAAAGGTTATAAAATTCTTGAATTAGATACTTATTTTACTTCAGGACCTGAAGAAACTAGAGCTTGGACTATACAAAAAAACTGTACAGCTCCAAAGGCAGCAGGCGAAATTCATACTGATTTTGAAAAAGGATTTATTAGAGCTGAAACTATTTCTTATAATGATTTCATTGCTAATGAAGGTTGGGTAAATTCTAAAACAAATGGTAAAATGAGATTGGAAGGAAAAGATTATATTGTTAAAGACGGCGATGTATTAAACTTCCGTTTCAACACGTGACCAAATCTTTTTCATGCTAAAATAAACTAAAATAGTAAGAATAATTAAATATACAATTGCCTTAAAACCCATTTTATGTCTAGACTCTAAGTGAGGTTCTGCAGCCCACATTAAAAATGTTACCACATCCTTTGCCATTTGTTCTTCAGAGGCAGTAGTTCCATCGGAATATTCTACCAAGCCATCATCTAAGGGTTTTGCCATTCTAATATTATTTCCATACATATATTTATTGTAATACACACCTTCATCTAATGTTGTACCACTTGGAGGTGCTTCGTATCCTAAAAGAAGAGAATAAAGATAATCAGCTCCACCACTTCTTGCTTTTGCAAGTACCGACATGTCTGGCGGATATGCTCCACCATTAGCTGCTTGAGCTGCTTTTTCATTTTCATAAGGCTTTACAAACTTATCTGATAATTTTGCAGGTCTAGTAAACATATCGCCATCTTCATTTGGTCCATCGGTAACTTCAAAAGAAGAAGCAATAGCTTTTACTTGTTCAACGGAGAATTCAGGTCCACCTTTTTCACTCAAATTTCTATAACTCAAGTATTTCATTGAATGACAACCGGCACACACCTCAGAATAAACCTGATATCCTCTTTGTAGTGATCCACGATCAAATTTTCCAAACAAACCTTTAAAGCTCCAATCTATTTTCAAGAGGTCAGTTTTTTCTGCAGCATTAACTTGATAGCTTCCTATTGATAATAAAAAAATTAAATAAGTTAATGTTATAATTTTCTTCATAATGTTAATTTAAATTATTTTTTTTTTAATATTTTCTAGATTTGGAGATCCACCAAGAACTGGTTCTGTGATGCTTAGTGGTACAGGTCTTGTTTTTTCCTTATATCCTAAAATCGGTAAAATAATTAAAAAATGTATAAAATAATATGCTGTAGCTACTCTAGCTATCAACAAATAAAGTCCTTCAGCTGGCATTGCGCCCATGTATCCTAAAATTAAAACATCAATAAATAGAATCCAATAAAACTGTTTATATAATGGTCTAAATACTGCGGATCTAATTTTTGAAGTGTCCAGCCAAGGCAAAATTATTAATACAAAAATTGCTGCAAACATAGCTATAACTCCAAATAATTTATCAGGAACAGATCTTAAAATTGCATAAAAAGGCAATAAGTACCATTCTGGAACTATATGAGCCGGAGTTACCATTGGGTTTGCCTCAATATAATTATCTGCATGTCCTAAAATGTTAGGTGAATAAAAAACAAAAAACGCAAACACAATCATAAACATTAATAAAGCAAAACCATCTTTTATAACAATATATGGATGAAACGGAACTGTATCCTTTGAAGGTTTTTTTATTTCAATTCCAATAGGGTTGTTGTTTCCCGGAATATGTAATGCCCAAATATGAAGAGCTACTAGTCCAAAAATTAAAAATGGTAATAAATAGTGTAAAGCATAAAATCTTGTAAGAGTTGGGTTATCAACTGCAAAGCCTCCCCATAGCCAAGCTACTATACCTTCGCCCACAAAAGGAATTGCACTAAACAAATTTGTAATTACCGTCGCTCCCCAAAAACTCATCTGCCCCCATGGAAGTACATAACCCATAAAAGCCGTAGCCATCATTAAGAAGTATATAATCATTCCAATAATCCAAATTATCTCTCTTGGAGACTTATATGATCCATAATACAATGCTCTAAAAATATGAATGTAAACTGCAAGAAAAAACATTGAAGCTCCATTTGCATGAACATACCTAATTAACCAACCATAGTTTACATCTCTCATTATGTGTTCAACACTTGCAAAAGCTAAATCTGAATCAGGGATATAATGCATTGCTAAAGTTAAGCCAGTAACTATTTGTACAATTAAACAAAAAGTTAATATTCCCCCAAAAGTCCACCAATAATTTAAGTTTTTTGGAGTTGGGTATTCTCTAAGATGATTTGAAAGAGTTAATAAAGGTAAACGATCATTGAACCACTTTCCTAACTTTGAACTAGGTTGGTAATCGTGATCACTCATAATTTATTCCTTACCCAATTTTAATTGTGTTAGCATTTAGAAACTCATATTTTGGAACTTCCATATTTGTTGGTGCAGGACCTTTTCTTATTCTGCCAGATGTATCATAATGTGATCCATGACATGGACAGAACCATCCATTGTAATCACCTTTATCATTTAAAGGAACACATCCTAAATGAGTACATATTCCCAACATTACTAACCACTCTGGATTTTTAGCTCGATCCTCATCTTTTTCTGGATGTTTTAATTCTTCTAATTTAACTTTTCTTGCCTCATCAATTTCAGCTTGAGTTCTTCTCTTTATAAAAACTGGCTTACCTCTCCAAAGAACTGTTATAGATTTTCCAGGTTCAACTGAACTTATATCAACTTCGGTACTTGCTAAAGCTTTCACTGAAGCGTCAGGATTCATTTGATCAATCAAAGGCCAAGTTACAGCTACTACTCCAACGGCTCCTACCGCATATGAGACTGTAAATAAAAATTCTCTTCTTTTAGGTTTTTTATCTGACATCAATAAATTTATTATATTTTTAATCCTAATTAAGCTATTTAATATATGATCTCATATAGTAAAATAATATTTTTTCTACAGAAAGAATGACACACACAACCTTATGAACAAAGAGCTTAAAATCGCATTATTTGAACCAGATATACCTCAAAATACAGCAGCAATAATTAGAACTTGTGCTTGTCTAGGTGCAAAATTAGAAATTATAGAACCATGTGGTTTTTTATTAAGTGACAAGAGATTTAAAAGAGTCGTAATGGATTATATGGATGAAAAAGAAATTAAATTATATCAAAGCTCAGATCATTTTTTTAAATCTAAAAAGAATCAAAGAATTATATTGATGACAACTAAAGCATCTGAATCTTACACAAATTTTAAATTTGATAAAAATGATACAATTTTATTTGGAAGAGAAAGTGCAGGAGTTCCCAAGGGGATACACAAATTAATTAAAAATAGACTAAAGATACCAATGAAAAATAATAAACGTTCACTTAATATTGCATCTTCTGTAGCAATTATATTGGCCGAATGTTTAAAACAAACTAAATTAAACTAGTATGAATTTAGAAATTAAAAAAAATTTAGCTAGTAATTGGTTCAAAACACTTCAAGAAGCTTTGTGTGAAGATATAAATAAACTTGAAAAAAATAAGATTCAATTTAAATCAACTACTTGGAAAAGAAATACCAAGAAAGATGAGGGTGGAGGCGAACATAGAATTTTACAAAATGGAAAGGTTTTTGAAAAAGTTGGTGTAAACTTTTCAAAAGTTTACGGTAAATTTCCAAAACAATTTCAAAAAAATATACTAGGCGCTCATAAAGATCCAAGATTTTGGGCATCAGGAGTTTCTGTTGTCATGCATATGAAAAATCCATTAATCCCTGCTATGCATTTTAATACGAGGTATATTTGTACTACACAAGATTGGTTTGGTGGAGGAATGGATATAACTCCATCAAAAATAGATTTAAATGAGAAGCAGGAATTTCATAAAGCTTTAAAGAATATGTGTAATCGTCATAACAAAAAATACTATACAAAATATAAAAAATGGTGTGATGAATATTTTTATTTACCTCACAGAAAAGAACCTAGAGGTATTGGAGGGATTTTCTTTGATTACAAAAAAAATAATTTTGAAAAAGATTTTAAATTTGTAAGAGATGTTGGAATTACTTTTGAACTAATTTTTCAAAAAATTATTAGAAATAAAATGAAAAAAAAATGGACTGCTAGAGATAAAGAAATGCAATATATTAAAAGAGGAAGATATGCTGAATTTAACTTATTATATGATAGAGGTACAAAATTTGGATTACAAACGGGTGGAAATATTGAAGGAATACTGATGTCCTTACCTCCCTTGGCTAAATGGAAATAATATGGATAAAGAACCAATTACTTTAAATGGATTAAACAAACTAAAAGAAGAATTAATTTTTTTAAAAGAAAAAAAAAGACCCGAGATAATAGCTGCCATAGCAGAAGCAAGATCACATGGTGATCTTAAAGAAAATGCCGAATACCATGCTGCAAAAGAAGAACAATCTCATAATGAAGGTAGAATAACAGAAATAAATGACATCATTGCTAGAGCTAATGTAATTGATGTCACAAAATTAAATAATGATGGTAAAGTAATTTTTGGTTCAACTGTTTTTTTGGAAAATTTAGATAATGGTGAAAAAATTAATTATAAAATTGTAGGTAAAGACGAAGCAGATCTAAAGCAAAAATTAATTTATTTTCAATCTCCTATTGGCAGAGGTTTAATTGGAAAAAATAAAAATGATTTGGTTGAAATAAATACTCCAGCAGGAGTAAAAAACTTTGAAATTAAGGATGTTAAATATATTTAATTGTTAATGATATTTTCAACTTGTTGATCAGAAATTTGAAAATTATTTTTTACCCATTCCTCTTCAATCATTTTCAATTTTGCACCTAATTGCTTACCCTCTGAGATTTTATATTTTGTCATTAACATATCTGCACCTATTGGCATTGTCGGTATTAATTTATTTTCATATATTTCGATTAATTCTTTAAAAGTGTTTTCAAATTTTTTTGATTTGATTAGCATAAAATTTAAAATATCAATCACAGCTTGCTTTCCTTCATAGTAAAAAACTTTGTTCATTTTGTTTTCTGTAAGTGTTTTTGATTGTGTTTTTTCTTTATAGAAATTATCAATAATTTTAATCCTTTTTTGATCTTTTTTTGAAATATTAAACTTATATAAAAAATAATCAGTATTATCGGTTTCATCGATAATCATTAAAGACAATAAGAAAATAAAGTCAACTCCTTCAAACATTTTTTTTTTAGTTGAGTTTAATTTAGAAAAAATATTTATGTTTTTTAATTCAGGAAAAATTATCTGAATTAACTCTAAGCTTATTTTATCCTTAGCTAATTTTTCTAATGTATTTAATTGAGTTATTTTTTTTAATTCATCTAATAATCTATCTTTTGATAATTTTGAAACTCCACCAATATTCATTTTTAATTTTCTAATTACTTCTAAACTGTGAGGGTTTTTTGAATAATTAACAAAAAACCTTAAATATCTTAATATTCTTAAATAATCTTCTTTAATTCTTTTGTTTGTATCTCCAATGAAATTAACTAAACCATTTTCTAAATCTTTTTTACCATCATATGGATCAAACAAATTTCCATCACCATCTGAATAAATTGAATTAATTGTAAAATCTCTTCGTGAAGCATCTTCTTTCCAATTTTTAGAGAATTGCACCTTTGCATGTCTTCCATCAGTAGAAATATCTTCTCTTAAAGTGGTAATTTCAAATTTATATTTTTCTATTACGGCAGTAATAGTTCCATGGTTGACGCCAGTCTCGTAGTATTTTATGTTATTTTTTCCGAGTGCCTCACAAACTTGATTTGGTTCTAAATTTGTTGCTAAATCAATATCATCAACTTTTTCTTTATTAATTATTTTTCGAATACAGCCACCAACATATCTAATTTCACTTTCTGATGAAAAAGAATTAATTGCTTTAAAAATTTTATGTGTAGGTGTTTTTTTAGTAAGATCCTTAATATTTTGACTTATATAGTCTAAGTTATTTGATCTAAAAAAAATTGTATCTAAAAAGCTTTTCATAGTTGGCTGGGGCGCTAGGATTCGAACCTAGGATGCAGGTACCAAAAACCCGTGCCTTACCGCTTGGCTACGCCCCAATAATAAGTTCGTATAACATAAAAAAGTAAAATTTATATAGTTTTTGAAGCTATACACCAGTAATTTTTATATTTTCTATTAAATTTTTTTTTTGCACGTTCACATCTTTCTTTTGATTGAAAATATGCAATTAAAGCAGATCCTGACCCTGTCATTCTTACGAAAACTGGTTTTAATGAATTTTCCAAATATAATTTAATTTTTTTTAATTTAGGATATTTAGAAAGCACAATTAACTCTAAACTGTTATTCATTTTCCTTAAATAATCAAAATTAAACATATTTTTATTTGGTCTATTTAACTTTGGTTTCTCAAATTTTCTTACTTTTGAATATATATCTTTAGTAGAGCAACCAAAATTAGGTTTTACAATTAGAGTATAAATTTTTTTAAAATTAGTGAAACGTTTTATCTCATTTCTTGAAGTCAAAATAGAGTTTGTAGAATTTAATCCCAAAATTACATCTGAACCAATTAATTTTGAAATTTCGGTGATTTCTTTTTTTTTAATCTTGATTATTTTTTTTTTTATAAAATATCTCAAAATATTTGCAGCATTCATAGAACCACCACCTAAACCTGCTTTATTTGGAATTTGTTTATTTATTTTTATTTGAAATTTTCTATTTTTTAACAATTTTCTTTTTTCTAATATTTCTAATAATTTAGAAACAGTATTCTTCTTACTTATATTTTTAGAAAATTTTCCAATGAATGAAATATTATGTTTATTGGATTTTGATCTTTTAATCGATATAACATCGTACAAATCAACAAAAGCTATGATGCTCTCAATTCTGTGCAAAGAAGAGGTTTTGCCGGTGATATTTAAAGCTAAATTCAACTTAGCATATGATTTGATTTTAATGTATGACATTTAAGAATTTTTAAGACCTTTAATCATCTTAATATTAATTTTTTCAATCATGTCTTTCTCAGCATCATCCATTTTAAGTACATTAGCCCAAAAATATCGAGCTTGAATTTTTCGGTCTAGCTTCCATAAAATATCTCCATAATGATCGTTAACTATAGGATCATCTGGCATCAGTTCTACTGCTCTTTTAAGAAATTTTTCAGCTTTTAAATAATCATCTATTAAATAATAAGCCCAACCAATTGAATCAATAATATAAGGATCATTATTTTTAGATGCATAAGCTATTTCAAGCATCTCAATCGCTTCATTAATTTTATAATCTCTTTCAAGCCATGAATAAGCAAGATAATTTAAAATATAAGCATCATCTGGACTAATCTTCAAAGCATGAAGTAAATCTTTATCTGCTTCTTCATAATTTTTTAATCTTTCATAACTCCCTCCTCTTCGATAAAGAATATCAGATTTGACATCTGAACTATCATCTAGATTACTTATTATTTTTGTATAATACTTTATTGCTTCTTTATAATCTTCTGACTTTTTATAAAAATTAGCAATATCAAATAATATTTTATGATTTGGCTCGTCTATCTTCCTAAAATTTGAGGTAATATAACTAAGAGATTCTTTGTCATTTCTCTGTTTTGCTATTATTTGTGCTTCTTTTTTTAATCGATACCAAAAATAAAAATTTTCTTCCTTTTTAAATTTTTTTAATATTTTTTTTGCTTTTTCATAATCTTTATTTAAAAAATAATTTTCAGCTACTAAAGATAGATTAAATTTAAATTTTGGATTTAAAAAATTTGAGAGATTAAGATAAAAATTTGATTTTTCAAAATTATCTTCTGAAGAATATAAATTAGATATTAAAAATAAAAACTCACTAATTAAATCATTATGGTTTTTACATGAAAAAACTTCATTTAATTTTTGTGCATTTTCATTTTCAATCCAGCTTTTTCCCTGGGACAATAACAATGTTGTATTTATAAACTCAATCTCCTGGGTTATATTTTTTGCCTCTTCTAATCTATCGTTTTCAATTAAATAACTTAAATAAAAATAAATATATCTAGTAAAATCTGACTCGTTATTGTTAATTAAATTAGAAAAATATTCATCAGTTTTTGGATCTTCCAAATAACATCTTTGAAATGTATCTGATATAATTGATAATTTGCCAAGATTTTTTTTATCATTTAAAAATTTTTTTTCTTTAAATACATAAATATATTGTCTTAAACTTTCTAAGATTGCTAAATCAAATCTATCTTGTTGTGCAAACTCATTGGCTTTTAATAAATAATTATATGCTTGATCTAAATTATCTTTCTTTAAGTTATCTATTAATAGCAATAAATAAGCATCAAAAAAACTAGTGTTATTTTTGTCTTTGTTTTGTTTAATTACATTAATGGCTTGTGATACTTTGTTTTCTAAAACTAATGAAAAAACATATCTTTTTAAATAAGGATCATGAGTATCAATTAATATTTTAGTTGAATTAAAAAAATCTAAAGCTGCTGAATTGTCTTTATTCCCAAAAGCGACTATACCAGAAAAGTATTTTGATAAATTTCTAGAATCAAAATCCTCAAAACTATTACTTTTAGAATACAAAGGGGTCTGGTAGAATAACAATAAAATTAAAACAAATTTTATTTTTTTAAAAAACATAATTACACTTTATGACTAAAAAGACTTTAAATCAAAATGCCAAATATTTTCAGAGATTAATAGACACTATAGAGCCTGATTTTGTTTTTGTTAATAAATCCATTAATAGATTTAAAATCGTTAAAAATAATAATAACAACGTAAATCAAAATAAAAGTGAAAGATTATCAGATCTCAAAAAGCAAATTAATTCAATTGAAAATTGTAATTTAAAAGATAATTCCAAGAATTTTATCATGGGTGAAGGCGATATTAACAGCCCCGTTATGTTAATTGGAGAAGCTCCTGGAGCAACAGAAGATAGTTCTGGCTTATCATTCCAAGGCGATGTTGGTGCTCTCTTAAACAAAATGTTATTAGCAATAAATATAAAGAGAGAGAAAGTCTATTCAACGTATTCGATAAATTTTAGACCTCCAGAGGACAGAAAACCTACTAGTCAGGAAATAAAGCGTTACTCAATATTTTTGAAAGAACACATATCAATTATTAATCCAAAAATTGTTATTCTAATGGGAAGTACTGCAATGGAGACGGTTACAGGTTTAAATAATAAAATCTCAAATGAAAGAGGAAAATGGAAAGAAATTATCTTAAAAAATAAAACCTTTCCTTTAATGATTACTTTTAGTCCTTCATATTTAATTAGATTTCCCGAAAACAAAAAATATTCCTGGGAAGATCTAAAAAAAATAAGACAAAAAATACAAGATTTAAATATCAAAATTTAATGAAAATTATTGCGGGAGTTGATGAAGTTGGCAGAGGAAGTTTAATTGGACCAGTTTACGCTGCTGCGGTCATATTAAAAAAATCAATTAACAGAAAGTTATTAAAAGACTCAAAAAGTTTATCAAAAACTCAAAGAAAAATTTTAGCTAAATATATTAAAAAAAATTCTATCTGGGCATTAGGTAAGGCGTCTGTTAAAGAAATTGAAAAAATTAATATTTTAAACGCAAGTTTGTTAGCTATGAAAAGAGCAATAAAAAAACTTAAAAAAAAACCATCACTTGTTTTAATTGATGGAAATAAATTACCTGAAATAAAAAATTATAAACTTAAATCAATAATAAAAGGGGATCAAAAAATGCCCTCAATTTCTGCGGCTTCAATTATTGCTAAAGTTACTCGTGATAAAATAATAACCAACTTAGGAAAAAATTTTAAAGGTTATTATTGGAACCAAAATTATGGGTACGGGACTAAACAACATTTAAAAGCAATAAGAAATTTAGGTATTACTACTCATCACAGAAAAACTTTTTCACCAATAAATAAAAAAAAATAGGTTTCACGTAGAAACACAAGATCTGGTTGTTTTTAAAAATATCAACACAAATCGAATCCAATTATTTCAATCCTAGGTTGACCGAAGAATCTTTTTGGAGTCTAATTATTATTTATAAATGACTTTTGATTTTAAAAATAAATTAATTAATGGAGATAGCTTAGAGGAATTAAAAAAAATTCCTAATGAATCTTTTGATTTAATTTTTGCGGATCCACCTTACAACCTACAATTAAAAAGTGAATTAACACGACCTGATAGATCTAAGGTTAGTGCTGTAAATGACAAGTGGGATCAATTTGAAAATTTTAAAAAGTACGATAATTTTACTTATTCTTGGTTAAGTGAATGTAAAAGAATTTTAAAAAAAAATGGAGCTATTTGGGTAATTGGCAGTTATCATAATATTTTTCGAGTTGGAACTGCAATTCAAAATTTAGGTTTTTGGATTTTAAATGATGTTATTTGGAATAAAAAAAATCCTATGCCAAATTTTAGAGGAACCCGTTTTACAAATGCTCATGAAACATTGATTTGGGCATCAAAATCAGAAAAATCAAAATATACTTTTAACTATCAATCTTTAAAATGTTTAAATGATGATCTTCAAATGAGATCTAATTGGGATCTACCTATTTGCAATGGATCTGAACGACTTAAGAAAAATGGAAAAAAAGTACATTCTACACAAAAACCAGAGGCTTTGCTTCATAGAATTCTATTATCAACTTCTAATAAAAATGATTTAGTTTTAGATCCTTTTTTAGGTTCTGGAACAACAGCAACAGTTGCCAAAAAATTAGGTAGAAATTATTACGGAATAGAAAGAGAGAAAACTTATTTTAAAGCTGCTAAACAGAGACTTAAAAATACAAAACCTATTGAAGATGATTATTTAGATACATTAAAAAATAACAGATCTAAACCAAGAATCCCTTTTGGTTCCTTAGTTGAATTAGGAATAATTAAACCTGGAACAACCATATTTGATAATAAAAAGAAAATTAGCGCAAAAATTATGGCTGATGGCAGTATTAAACATGAAAAAACTGAAGGCTCAATTCACAAAGTAGCAGCAACAATTTTAGGTGCTGAAAGCTGTAATGGATGGACTTATTGGCATTATAATTTAAATGGTAGTATATTACCAATTGATCATTTAAGGCAAAGACTAATTTCTAATAATTAATTTCTATAAATCTTACCAAGATAATTTTCTAAAAATTTATTATTTTTTACCAATCTTTTCAAAAAAATATTTCTTAAAAATATAGTAAAAGGGTTGGATAAATGGAAAACAAATTGATTAAATTTTGATCTGTTTTTAACCATTTTTGTTTTTTTAAGTCTGTTGGTAAAAAATTTATTTTCTGTATTATTTTCTATACTCTGAAATAATTCATAAGCTCCTTCTATTGACTGAGATGCACCTTGGGCAAATGATGGTTGATATGCAAAAAAAGCATCGCCAATAAAATGAATATTGTTATTTTGTAAATGGTAGAAATCATTACTTACAAATACTGGAAAAATTTTTAATTCTTTAAGGTTATTTAAAATTTCTTTATTACTTAAAGGAATTTTGTCCAAAACCTTTTTAATAAAAGAATTTTCACTAAATAATGAATAATTTTTTTGTTCATCAGTGGACAATTTATACTTGATTATAGCTATAAAATTAAACTCTCCAATTGGACTTACTGGGTAAATTACATGATGATAATTTGAGCCTAAAAATAAAGAGATATTTTTATTATCAATATTCTCTGGAGTTTTAATTATAGTTCCTCTAATTGCTAATGTGTTATTAAATTTTGGTTTAATTTGATTATTTGAAATAAGACTTTTACTTTTTGAAAAAACTCCGTCAGAAATAATTAAATAATCACATACGTTGGTTTCATTATTTTCAAAATAAAGTTTAATTTGTTTATTTTGTTGATCTATCTTCGAAATAGTATGGCTGGTTTTTATTGATTCATCCAAATTCTCTTTTAGAAAATTAATTAATATAGATCTTTTTAAAATAGTATACTTACAATCTTTAGAGTTAAAATCTGAGATATTAAGTTCACATATTTTTTTTGAATTATCACTTGAATAAAAATCAATTTTTTCTGGAGTAAATTTGTTTTTATTTTCTATTCTATCAAATCCAATTTCATTTAAAAGTTTAACACTATTCACTGATAATTGAATTCCATAACCTTCTTCTAGACTAATTGAATTATTTTTTTCATAGATTGTTATTTGGTAATTAAGATTTTTTTTAAATAGATTTGCAATAAATAATCCTGATATTCCTGCTCCAATTATTGCTATCTTTTTCATTAATTTTTTTCGAGATATTTAACGACCTTTTTTGTAAATGTTGGCAACATATAGTTCTTTAATTCTTTTTGATCAATCCAATAAGCAGAGGATATTCTTTTATTATTTTTTAAATACTGAATCTTGATATTCATTTTCATATTAGACATCTTAAAATTTAAGTTTTCATTAAATTTTTTTGGTTTAGACAACTCTTCCATTGGGAAAATTTTTAAATTTTTTAAAAAATTAAATTTAGTATTTTTAACTAATAAATATCTTTGATCTTTTTTATAAACTTTTAAGATGAAGTACTTTTCGATATTTTTCTTTGTATTTTTAATTAAATTAAAATCTTTTTTCTTAAAAGATTTACAATTTTTTGAGATAGGACATTTATTGCATAAAGGATTGTTTGGCTTACAAATTAATGCACCTAACTCCATTAGAGCTTGAGCATAATCACTCGATCGTTGAGATAATCCAAATACAGATTTTTTTTTTATAAGATTTTCTTTATTTATTTCATTTTCCCTTTTCAAATAAAGATATCTTTTTAAAACTCTTTCTATATTTCCATCCAATGGAATGTATGGTTTATTAAAAGCAATAGATAAAATTGCGCGTGCGGTGTAATCACCAATTCCAGGTAATGATTTTAAATCCTCAAAATTATCAGGTATTTTTCCTTTGAAATTCTTAATAATAACTTGAGAAGTTTTTTTTAAATTTCTTGCTCTAGAATAATATCCAAGACCTTCCCAAAGTTTCATTAATTTTTTATTTTGAACTCTAGCAAGTGTTTTGAGATTTGGAATATCTTTTATAAATCGATTAAAATAAGGAATTACTGTTACAACCTGTGTTTGCTGCAACATAAATTCACTTATTAAAATGTAATATTGTCTTTTTTGCAAAGAAACATTTTTTCGCCACGGTAATGATCTTTTATTTAAATCGTACCATTTAAGAATTTTTTTTGTTATTAATTGTTCTTTCATATGCAATATAAAAAATATACTAAGCAGAGAAACCGATCCATTCAAGGTTTAAGATCCTTTAAAGACACTTTGCCAAAAAATATTAAAAAGGTCATTAATAAAAGAGGTCATATTTATTCTGAAACACTGAATAATTGGAAATATATTGTTGGTGAAAATTTATTTAAAGTTTGTTATCCAAAATCATTTAAAAATTCAAATAGATTTGGGGTGAGCACTTTACTGATAATGGTAAAGAGAGGTCATGAGGTTGATTTGGAATATTCAAAAAAAGACATAATGGATAAAATGAATAATTTTTTTGGATATTCTGTTGTTGAAAAACTTAAATTCACTAGTTTTGATTATGAAAAGAAAATACCTCCAAAAGAAACTATTAAAGAGAAAAATATGACAAATAATAGATATAAAAAAAAGATTAATGATGTTAAAAATGAAAAAATTAAAAAATCACTACTTGAATTAACTAAAGTATTTAAGGAAAAATGAAAAAAATTTTATTATTATTAATTTTATTTTTTGGATCGATCTCTAACTTAAGTGCTGAAACAAATCGAATAGTTTCGGGAAATAATAATGCTAAGATTACTATTATTACCTATGCTTCCTTAACATGTAGTTATTGTGCCAATTTTCATAAAGAGGTCTATCCTAAACTTAAAAAGGACTATATTGATACAGGATTAGCTAAAATAGAATTTAGACACTTTCCTTTAGATGTTGCTGCGTTCAACGCATCAAAAATTGTTCAATGCAAACAAGATCAAAGTTTAGAAATTCTAGAAAGTTTGTATTCCAATCAACAAGCTTGGGTAAAGGGAGGTACAATTGAAGAAGTAAATG
Source organism: uncultured Pelagibacteraceae bacterium (assembly GCA_902569285.1). GTDB lineage: Bacteria > Pseudomonadota > Alphaproteobacteria > Pelagibacterales > Pelagibacteraceae > Pelagibacter. The sequence goes on from CACFTS010000001.1 coordinate 62,413, forward strand.
ATAATCTTAAAAAATTTCTTAAAAAAGAAGGTTTTGATATAGATTTTGAAAAATGTATTAACAACAAAGAAATAGAAGATTTTGTTTTAAATGATCGAATCGAAGGTACTAAAAACTTCAAGGTAAATTCCACTCCTACGATAATAATTAATAATAAAAAGTTTGAAAAATCTCTTAATTACAAAAATTTAAAAAAATCATTAGAAAAACTGATATAAGTTAACTCATGGAGTTTAAAAAAATCCAACTCAATGGGTTTAAATCATTTGCTGATAAAACCAACTTTTTAATTGAAGATGGTTTAACAGGAATTGTTGGTCCAAACGGATGTGGAAAATCTAACATTGTAGAATCTCTCAGGTGGGCAATGGGAGAAACATCGGCAAAAAGTATGCGAGGATCTGGAATGGAAGATGTGATATTTTCTGGAACTTCAAACAAAGCTTCAAAAAATATAGCAGAAGTTTCTGTTACAGTTGCAAATGAAAATAATGAAGGTCCAATTCAGTTTAGGGAACTTAATGAAGTAAATATCAGAAGAAAAATAGAAAAAGATAAAGGGTCTAAATTTTATATAAATGACAAAGAAGTAAGAGCCAGAGATGCACAAATGTTTTTTGCTGATTTATCAACTGGTGCTCATTCACCTTCTATGATTAGCCAAGGTCGTATAGGTGCACTAGTTACAGCAAGACCAACTGATAGAAGGGCAATTTTAGAGGAGGCTGCAGGAATTTCTGGTTTACATGTTAGAAGACATGAGGCTGAACTAAGGTTAAATGCTGCAGAAAATAATTTAAAAAGAGCAGATGAATTAAGAAGACAACAAGAAAAACAATTGGCTAACCTTCAAAAGCAAGCAGAGGAAGCAACCAAATACAAAAATATATCTGATGAAATTAAAAAAATTGAAGCAGGTTTATATTATTTAAAATTATTAGAAATTGACAAAGAAATAAAAGTTGAAAATGAAATTAACACTGAAGCTGAAGGAGAAGTAAGCGGTTTTAACAATAAAATTTCTGAATTAGAGAATTTAATTAAATCCGAAACTGACAAAATAACACCTTTAAGAGAAAAAAATATTGAAAATCTCTCAAAAATTCAAAGACTAAACTTAGAGCTTCAAAGTCTTGATGAAGAAAATACCAGAATTCAAGATGAGATGGTGAATATTAAAAAATCTCTTCAAACATTCGATGATGATATCAATAGAGAAAAAGGAATAGTTATTGATGCAAACTCTAACGAGAAAAGACTTAAAGAAGAAAAAAATGAACTTATTGAAATTGACTCAAAATATTATGAAACCGAAAAACAATCTAATGAAGATTTAGATTATACTAAAAGTAAATTAAAATTAGAAATAAATAAAGTTAAAGAATTAATCAATTTAAAAAAAAATGAAGAAGCAATAACAGTTCTTGATAATTGTAAAATAATTATAGAAGAATATGCAGATAGCTACAGTAAAAACCAAAATATAAAAAAAGAGTCTGTAAAAAGAAACGAAAGAATAAACATTATAGATAAAGAGATAAAAAGTTGGAAAAATTTATTATCTAATTCTGAAAAAATGGTAACTGAGCTAACTGAAAGAAAGAATAAATTAAACTTACAATTAGAAAAATTAGACAATCAACCAAAAATACAAGCTGAAAAAAAAGGTCAAATTTCTGAAAGTCTAAGGGTGTCTGAACAAGAAAAAACTGAAAATGAGTCTATTGTTAATGTAACAGATGAAAAAATAGAAACTCTTAGAACTCAATTAAATGAAATTCAAGAACAATCAATTCAAATTAGAGAACGAAAAGCAAGTTCGGGAGCCACAGTTGAGGGACTAAAAAAAAGAAAAAATGATTTGGTTGATAGGGTAAATTCAGAACTTAATTTAACAGAGGAAAATATTTTAGAAAATTCAAATCTATTTGGAAAAGAAGAACTTCCAGATGCTGTTAATCAAGAAGATTTATTAGATAAAAAAAAACAAGAAAGAGAAAAATTAGGATCTGTAAATTTAAAGGCTGATGAAGAAACAAATAAATATGAATCTGAAATTAAAAAAATGGAACAAGATCGAGCAGATTTAGTTACTGCAATAATTAAATTAAAAGATAGTATTAATGAACTAAACCAAAAAGGAAGAGAAAGATTAATAGAAGCTTTTGATAAAGTTAATAGAAAGTTTAATGAAGTTTATACAAAATTATTCAATGGTGGAAATGCCAAACTAGAATTAGTAGACTCTGATGATCCTCTTGAAGCTGGACTAGAAATGTTAGTTAGTCCTCCTGGCAAACGTCTCCAGTCTATTACTTTATTATCAGGAGGAGAACAAGCCTTAACTGCCCTATCCTTAATTTTTGCAGTTTTTTTTGACTAACCCATCTCCGATTTGTGTACTTGATGAAGTAGATGCTCCATTAGATGACGCAAATGTAACTAGATTCTGTAGTTTACTTGAAGAGCTTACAAAAATTACAAATACTAAATTTATTATTGTTACCCATCATGCTTTAACCATGTCTAAGATGAATAGACTTTATGGTGTCACTATGCCTGAAAAAGGCATAAGCCAATTAGTTGCTGTTGATTTACAAAAAGCAGAGAGTATGGTTGCCTAACTAAACTTAATTAAAATGTCCAAAGATCCATTTAAAACTCGCTTAGAGATTGCAAAAAAGAAGATTTCAAAGAGAAATTTCGATGACAAAAAACACAATCCATCCCCAATTGGTACAGCTTTTAAGCTAAGTACAGAATTAGTCTCTGCTGTTGCTGTAGGGACAATTATTGGGTTTATTTTAGACAAGACCTTTGGTACTAAACCTTGGTTAATTTTAATATTTTTTTTTGTAGGGGTAGTTGCTGGAATAACTAACGTAATTAAATCTGCAAAAAATATGCAAAAATAGATAAAGATTTATGGCAGCAAACCCGATGACACAATTCGAAGTTTATAGAATTGGTCCAGAAATTAAAATAGGTGCTTTTGATATTTCATTTACAAATGCAAGTTTGTTTATGGTTGTTAGCTCACTAACAATTTTAATTATTTTTAATTTAGGTTCTAAAAAAAATTCAATGTTACCAAATAAAATCCAACTTTTAGCTGAATTGAGTTATACGTTTGTATCAAAAATGATTAGTGATACTGCAGGTTCTAAAGCAAAACCTTTTTTTGCTTTCATATTTTCATTATTTATGTTTGTACTTTTTTGCAATATGTTTGGGATGATTCCATACACTTTTACAGTAACTAGTCATATTATTGTAACTTTTATGCTTGCAACATTTATCTTTATTGGCGTGACAATCATTGGATTTGTCAAACATGGTTTTGGTTATTTAAAACTATTTGTACCAAGTGGAGTGCCTATAGTGCTACTTCCTTTAATTGTAGTTATTGAAATTATCTCATATTTAAGTCGACCTATTAGTTTATCTGTTAGACTTTTTGCTAATATGATGGCAGGTCATACTATGATGAAAGTTTTCGGAGGCTTTGTAATAAGCCTTGGAATAATCGGTGGATGGCTTCCACTGAGTTTTTCGGTTGCTTTAACAGGTTTGGAGATCTTAGTTGCTTTTCTTCAAGCATATGTTTTTGCAATCTTAACCTGCATCTATTTAAACGATGCATTAAATTTACACCATTAATTAACATAGGAGGATATAATGGAATTAGAAGCAGCAAAAATGATCGGAGCAGGTTTAGCAGCAATTGCTTTAGCTGGTGCCGGTGTTGGTATCGGAATAATTTTTGGAAACTATCTGTCAGGAGCGATGAGAAATCCATCTGCTGCACAAAAACAGTTTCCTAATTTGCTTTTAGGGTTTGCCCTTGCAGAAGCAACTGGATTATTTGGATTGGTAGTAGCGTTAATCATTCTTTTTGCATTTTAAATTTAATGATTAAAAAAATATTTTTTCAGTCAATATTTTTTAATTTCTTTTTTGTAAAAGAAGTTTTTACAGCTGAAAGTGGTGGTATGCCTCAATTAAATCCTGAGTTTTGGATTTCACAAATATTCTGGCTTACACTGACTTTTGGTATTTTGTATATAGTTTTATCAAAACTAATACTACCAAAAATAAGTGCAAATTTAGAATTACGAAAATCTCAAATACAAGAAAATATTGAGGCGGCAGAAAAACAAAGAAAAAATAGTGAGTCTAAACTTAAAGAATATGATGATATTATTTTTAAAAGTAAATTAGAGGCAAAAAATATTTTTAAAGATGCAAGAGAAAAAGTACTTAAAAATATTAACTCTAAAAGAGAAACTTTAGAAAAACAAATCGATGAAGAAATAAAAAAAGCAGAACATGAAATCAATGTGCTTAAAAAAAGTGCTCCTGAAAAAATCAATAAAATTGCAATTGAAACATCCTCAGAGCTAGTAAAAAAATTAATTGGGGCTGAAGTAAATAATAGCAGTATTTCAGCTATTGTTAATGATTTAACAAAAAGGAATAGAAATAAATATTATGGCAATTGATGCAACATTCTGGGTAGCAGTCTCTTTTATTATATTTTTTGGTGGGCTAATATATTTAAAGATTCCTCAAAAAGTTAATGATATCCTTAATAAATTAATTTCAGATATCAAAAATGAAATAGACGAAAGTGAAAAACTAAGAACTGAAGCTAAAGCATTATTAGATAATGCTCAAAATAAATTAGATACTGCTCAATCAGTAAATAATGAAATACTAGAACAGGCTAAAAAAGATAGTGACAAACTTGTAATCGAGCTTAATGATAAATTTCATAAATCATCTGAAATAAAAAAAAATCTAACTGAGAATAAAATAAGTCAAATGAAAGAGGCAGCAATAAAAGAAATTAAAGATACTTCAATTAAAATTGCTGTAGATTCTGTAAAAAAAATTATTACTACATCTGTTGATAAATCTAAACTTGATACGCTGTTTAAAAAAAATTTAGATGAAACTAAAGAAGAGTTAAAAAAAATTAATTCATAATACTCTTACAATTTTTTCTAAAAAACTATAAATTATCTAAATGAATTCAATAGTTATAGGTTCTGGTTTTGGCGGAATCGCTGCTGCACTTCGTCTTAAAGCTAAAGGTCATAAAGTTACTCTAATTGAAAAACATCCTGATCTTGGTGGTAGAGCAAGAGTATTTAGGAAAAATGGTTTTACTTATGATGGCGGTCCAACAGTAATTACTGCACCCTATTTGATTAATGAGTTATTTGAATTATTCAAAAAAGATCCAAAAGATTATATTGAACTATCTCCACTTAAAATTTGGTATCAATTTATTTTTGAAGACAAATCTAGATTCAATTACTCAGGCAATGAAATTGAGATGAGAAAACAAATAGAGGATATAAGTAAAGAAGATGTCAAAGGTTATGAAAAATTAGTAAACTTTACAAAAAAAATTTTTGACAAAGGTTTTACAGAACTTGCGGATGTTCCATTTGATAAACCTTTCGTGATGATTCGGCAATTACCAGCTCTATTAAAACTTAAAAGTTACAAATCAGTTTATTCTTTAGTTTCATCTTATATAAAAAATGAAAAATTAAGAAAAATGTTGAGCATGCATCCTCTTTTAGTTGGAGGAAATCCTTTTACGACAACTTCTATTTATGGATTAATTTTATATTTAGAAAAAAAATGGGGAATTCATTACTCAATGGGTGGAACAGGAAATATTATAAAAGGCTTTGAAAAATTAATGAATGAAGTGGGTATAGAAATAATTAAGGGCCATGAGGTAACCAAGATTATTTCTAAAGAAAATAAAATAACTGGTATCCAATTAGATAATCAAACTAACATTGAAACACACAATGTTATTTGTAATGCAGATCCACCTGCCGTTTATGAAAAAATGTTAAATGGAAATATAAATAAATCATTATTGTTTAAATGGAAAAAAAATAGAATGGAATATTCAATGGGACTATTTGTTTATTATTTTGGAACCAAAAAAACTTATGATGAAGTGGAACATCATACAATAAAATTTGGTAATAAATATAAAGAACATCTTGATGATATATTTGATAATAAAAAATTAAATAATGACATTAGCTATTATCTTCATAGACCCTCTGCTACAGACAAATCTATGGCTCCAGAAGGAAAAGATTGTTTTTATGTTTTAGTACCAGTGCCTAATAACCAATCAAAAATTGATTGGTCTATCGAGGGAGAGAAAATGAAGAATTTGGTAATTAATAAAATGGAGAAAGATTTAATGTCAAATCTTCGAGAAAACATCATTGAAGATTTTTATTTAACGCCAGATTACTTTGAAAAAGATCTCAATACTAAATATGGTTCTGGCTTTTCAATCCAACCAAAATTTTCACAATCTGCTTATTTTAGATTCCATAACAAATCTGAGATATATGATAATCTTTATTTTGTAGGTGCTGGTACCCATCCGGGAGCTGGTGTTCCTGGCGTATTATCTTCAGCTAAAGTATTAGATAAAATATTATGATGTCAAAAAATTACTTATCTATTTATGCAAAATCATTTAATTGGGCGGGTTTTTTTTTACCAAAAGAAGTTTATGAAAAATGTTCAACACTTTATGATTTTTGTAGAACTTTAGATAATATTGCTGACGAAGACTTTGATTTAGAAATAAAAAAAGAAAAATTTAAAAAATTTAAAGATGATTTTAAAAGTAAAAATTTTGATAATAAAATAATTAGAAATATCTACTTGTTAATTGAAGAAAAAAATATTTCAATAAATATAATTTATGATTTATTTGATGGAATAGAATCTGATTTAAGATATGAATTAAAAATAAATTCTTTTCAAGAGTTACTTGTTTATTCATATAGAGTAGCGGGAAGCGTCGGTTTAATGATGGCTAAAATATTAAATGTTAAAACATATAATTCTCTTAAAGGAGCAATAGATTTGGGTATTGCTATGCAACTAACTAACATTGCAAGAGATGTAATTGAAGATAGTAAAAAAAATAGGCAATACATTGGTTCAGATTTTAATACTATAAAAAATACAATTAAAATAGCCGATCTATTTTATGATAGTTCATTTAAATCTATTAAAGAAATTCCATTAAGTTGTAGACTATCAATATTAGTTGCTAGAAGGGTATATCGAGAAATTGGTAATAAAATTTTAAAAAAAAAGAATATTAAAAACTACAAAGATTCAGGAAAAATTTATGTTTCAAATATAGAAAAAATATCTCAAACAATTTTAGCTTCTTTTGATTTAGTAACTCTTATATTTGTTAGATCTAACAAACACATGAGAAAAAATGAACATGATATAATAAGTCAAGAAATAAACCTTAATGAAAGAATTTGATTATATAATTATTGGAGGTGGTTGTGCAGGTTTATCTCTTGCCTATGAATTAGAAACTCATAAAAAATTAAAAGATAAGACTTTAGCAATTATTGAGCCCAGACAAGAATATAAAAAAGATAAAACTTGGTCTTTTTGGAAAATGGAACCCCACAATTTTGACGATTGTGTTAAAAAGAGTTGGGAAAACTTTTCGATTAATATTCCAGGGAATACTAATCATTTAGAATGTAAAAATTATCCTTACCAAAGTATTGATAGCGGTTTATTTTATGAAAAAATAAATAATGTATTAAAAGAAAATAAAAATATTTCTTTTTTAAAAGACTTAAAGGAAATTAATTCGAAAAATTCATTTATTTTTAATAGTGTTCCTACCATCAAAAAAAATCATCTTAATCTTTGGCAACATTTTTGTGGAGTGGAAATTGAAACTAAAAGCGATTTCTTCGATGAAGGTATTTTTAATCTTATGGACTTTGACTGTGAACAAAGAGAAAGTGTTCATTTCTTTTACACACTTCCTTACTCAAAAAATAAAGCTTTAGTGGAAACTACCTGGTTATCTAAAATGAATGATAATTCTCAAAAAGATTACGATAAACAAATTAAAGATTATATTGAAAAACATTTAAATTTAAAAAATTACAAAATTACTTACAAAGAAGAAGGTGCAATCCCTCTATTCTATCCATTATACGAAAAGGAAGGAAATAAAATAAATATTGGAACTGCTGGGGGAATGACAAGATTGAGTACTGGCTATACCTTTTTAAATATTCAAGAACACAGCAGATATATAAGAGAAAATATTGAAAATATTTATAATACAAAAAAATATGAAATAAGTAAAAAATATCAATTCTTAGATGAGATATTTCTGCGAGTTCTAAATAAGCATCCTGAAAAAATGTCTAATATATTCTTTAAAATGTTTAAGGCACCCCCAAAGACTGTTATAAAATTTTTATCTAACAAAAGTAATTTTTTTGAAGATTTAACTATAATTTTCAAAATGCCAAAATGGACTTTTATTAGAGCTTTATTTTACTAGATTAATTAAAAATGAATAATCAAATAAAAAAAATAAATTTTAATCATTCTTTTATTTTTTTTTTATTTTGCAACATTTTTTCTTTAATAATTTTTAAAATAAATAATTTTACAATTTCTCCATTAGTTTGTTTATTTTTAATTTTAAGTATCGGTATTTCTCATGGTTCATTAGACCATTTAAAAGGGAGGAGACTTCTTAAAATTCTTGAGATAAATAATATTTTTATTTTTTATTTAGCATATATCTTAATAGCAATAGCAATCATAATTCTATGGATAATTATACCTTTAATTTCTTTAATAGTTTTTTTATTAGTAGCTTCATTTCATTTTGGTAAAGAGGATACTCAATTTTTAATAGTTAAAAATTCATATTTTAATCAATTATTATTTTTCTTTAAAGGAACCTTGATAATTTTAGCACCTATGTATTTTCATTTTGATGAAACAGTATCTATATTTAAATTATTATTTATTGAGAATGAATCTTTTTATACAGGTTTAAACTTTATTGAAACTAATAAACTTTTATATATTGGTATAATTTTAAGCACTTTATCTAGTATTTTTTTATTTATTAAAAATTTTGAAATAAAAAAATTTATTATTTTTTTAGATTATTTTTCAATTTTAATTTTAAACTATTATTTTTCTCCTTTAGTATCATTTACAATTTATTTTTGCTTTTTGCACTCAATAAGACACAGTATTACATTATCTTTCGAACTAGATGAAAATGACATTTATAATGGATTTAAAATTTTTATAAAAAAAGCATTACCTTTGACAATCCTAACTGCTACTTTTTGTTTGATGGGTCTTTATTTTTTAAATAATAATTATGATTTTAACAATTCAATTTTAAAAATAATATTTATAGGTTTGGCGTCTTTAACTTTTCCTCATATATTGCTCGAATATTTAATTGAAAAAAATGAAAAATAAAGAATTAAAAATATTATTGTCTTCTCCTCGAGGCTTTTGTGCCGGTGTTGAAAGAGCTATCGAAATTGTTGAAAAATCCATTAAAAAATATGGTGTACCAGTCTATGTTCGACACGAAATAGTTCACAATAAATTCGTAGTTGATGATTTAAAAAATAAAGGAGCTATATTTGTTGAAGAACTCGAGGAAATAAAAGATAAATCTAGACCAGTAATTTTTTCTGCTCACGGTGTTCCTAAAAAAATACCCGAGGATGCAAAAAAATATAATATGACTTATGTTGATGCCACATGCCCACTGGTCTCAAAAGTACATCGTGAATCTGAAAATCTTTATAAAGCTGGTTACCATTTAATATTAATTGGTCATAAAAATCATCCAGAAGTTATAGGTACAATGGGTCAATTACCTAATGGATCTATTGACTTAATTCAAAATGAGCATGAGGCAAAAAAATATGATCTAAAAAATGATAAGAAGATTGCTTTTGTTACACAGACAACTTTATCAATAGATGATACCAAAGACATAATTAAAATTTTAAAAAATAGATTTCCAAATATTAGAGAACCACTTAAAGAGGACATTTGTTATGCAACGACAAATAGACAAATGACTGTTAAAAATATTGCAAAGAAATGTGATGTATTTTTTGTAATTGGTAGTAGAAATTCATCAAATTCAATGAGGCTTGTTGAGGTAGCTAAAAAATCTGGATGTCCTAGTGCTCATCTAATCCATTCTCAAAGTGAAATACCATATGACTTAATTGAAAATTCAAATACAATTGGTATTTCTTCTGGAGCATCAGCGCCTGAAATACTAGTTAAGAATTTTATAAATAATTTGAAAAATAGATTTACAGTTATTATAGATGAAATAGAAATAATTAAAGAAGATGTTGTTTTTAAAATCCCAAAAAAATTAAATTAAATGGCCGTTTATACAAAAATAAATAAAAAAGATATTTCTTATATTAATAGAAAATTTGAAATTGAAAAATTTATCAATTTTAAAGGTATTAAACAGGGAATTGAAAATACCAATTATTTATTAAGATCAAAAAATAAAAAATTTATATTAACAATTTTTGAAAAAAGAGTTTTTAAAAAAGAAATTCCTTTTTTTATGAAATTAATGGATAAATTAAACCAATCAAAAATTAATTGTCCAAAGCCCCTAAAAACTTACAATGGAAATTATCTTATAGGGTTAAGAAATAAAATGGCATGTGTTGTTTCCTTTATGGAAGGAAAAGATAAAAAAAAACTAAGTTTAAAAAATTGTTATGATGTTGGAAGAATTGTTGGAGAAATGCATTTAACTACAAAAAATATAAATCTTTTTAGAAAAAATTCTATGAACATTAAAAATTTAAATCCATTATTAAAAAGCATAAAATTTAAATCAAAAAAATTTAATAATTTAGATAAATTTTTAAAAAATAATTTTAAAGACATAAAAAAAAATTGGCCAAAAAAATTACCTAATGGAATAATCCATGGAGATTTATTTATTGATAATATTTTTTTCAAAAAAAATAAATTATCTGGAATTATTGATTTTTACTTTGCTGCGAACGATTTTTTTATGTACGAAATAGCTATTTGCATCAATGCTTTATGCTTTGATAAAAAAAATTCAAAATTTAAGATTAATAAACAAAAAATAAAAAATTTAATCAGAGGATATGAAAAAGTTAAAAAAATCTCACTTAAAGAAAAAAGATCTTTGAATATTTTATGTCGAGGTGCTGCGATGAGATATTTTCTTACTAGACTTTATGATTATTCAAATACTCCTAAAACAGCTTTAATAAAGATTAAAGATCCAGGAGAATATTATCAAAAACTTATAATACACAATAATTTAAGCACATATAAAGATTATTTAATTTAATGATTAAAATTTATACTGATGGATCATGCATAGGAAATCCAGGTAATGGTGGATGGGCTGCAATAATTATTAAAGATGGAAAAAAAACTCAGATAAAAGGAAATAAAAAAAATGCTACCAACAATCAGATGGAATTACTTGCTCCAATAAAAGCATTAAAAAAAATCCCTAAAGGTAGCAAAATACAAATTTTTACAGACTCTAAATATGTAAAGTCAGGAATAACAGAATGGATCCATAATTGGAAAAAAAATGGATGGAAAACTGCAAACAAACAACCAGTTAAAAATAAAGAACTTTGGACAGAGTTAGATCTTTTAACCAATGAATTTGAAATAAGCTGGAATTGGGTAAAAGCACACTCTACAGATAAATTAAATAACGAAGTAGATTTAATCGCTAGAGAAGCTGCTAATTAAACTTTGCTTTTAACAAAGTTTTTTACCTCTTCGGTGTTGTTATTTAAAACTTTAAAATTCTCATCTTTATTAAGCACATACTGAAGTTCTTCAGGTAATTTTTCATGTTTATTTATTGAATTATTTATAGCGTCTGGAAATTTACATGGATGGGCAGTTGATAAAACTATACAATCATTAAAAGATAATTTATTTGCAGCCCCTACTCCAACTGCAGTATGTGGATCTAATATAATATCATTTTCTTCATAATTTTTTTTAATAATATCTAAAGTTTCTTTTTCATTGCAACTTTCAGATAAAAAATCTTTTTGAATAATTTCTAAACTTGGTTTATCAATTTTATAAGAATTTTGCTTAACTTTTTTCATAATTTCTGCAGTTATTTTAGAGTCAGAATTATTTACATAGTAAATTAATCTTTCAAAGTTGCTTGCTAATTGAATATCCATGCTAGGTGACAATGTTTCTTTAACTTCTTTTGAAACGTAATCTCCTTTTGAGATAGCTCTATGTAAAATATCATTTTCATTTGTTGCAACAATTAATTTGTCTATTGGTAATCCCATTTTCTTAGCAAGATAACCTGCGAAGACATCACCAAAGTTACCTGTTGGGACTGAAAATGAAATTGTTTCTTTGCCTAATTTAAAATATGAGTAAAAATAATATACTGTTTGAGCAATAATTCTTGCCCAATTTATTGAGTTCACACCTGACATATTTATAGATTTAGAAAACTCCAAATCAGAAAACATTTGTTTTACAATATTTTGGCAATCATCAAAATTTCCATCTATTGCTATATTGAAAACATTCTTCTCTTCAACTGTAGTCATTAATTTTCTTTGAACAGAAGAAATTTTATTATTCGGATGTAAAACAAAAATATTTAAATTAGATTTTCCTTTAATAGCATCTATGGCTGCAGCACCTGTGTCTCCGGATGTTGCTACAACTATGTTTATTTTTTTATCACTTTTGTTTAAATAATATTCATACAAATTACCAATGAATTGCATTGCAACATCTTTAAAAGCTAATGTGGGGCCATGAAATAATTCTAATAATTTTATCTCTCCAACACTTGAGATTTTAACAACCTCTTTTTCTCTAAATGTTGAGTACGATTTATTAATTAAAGATGAAAGTTCTTCTTTTGAGATAAAATCTGCTGAAAATAAATTAATTATTTCAGTAGACAATTCATTATAATTTAAATTTTTAAGCTCTAATAATTCATCTGTATTATATTTTTTTAATGATTTTGGTACATAAAGACCTCCATCATCAGCCAAACCTTTTATAAAAACTTGCTCAAAGTTGTACACTTTAGAGTTATCTCTTGTGCTTATATATTTCATCTATGAATTTATATTTACTCTAATGTAATTTTTTTTAGTCGCAATATCTAAATTAAATTATCCACTAAAAATAATACAAAGATCAATAATAAATAAAGAATTGAGTAAGCAAATACTTTTTTTGCCTTTTTTAATTCAAATTTATTTTTTTTAAATTTATATAAATCGTAACAAATATAATTGTAATAAATGGTAAGGGATAAAGAGACAAATAAGTATAGCATACCACTAAAACCTATTACATATGGAATTATAATTACTGGAAGCATAAATAAAGAATAAACAAAAATTTTTTTCTTTGTTTCTTCTATTCCTTTTGTATTTGGCAACATTGGAATTTTTGCTTTTGCATAATCTTTAGCTTTATAAAGACTTAATGCCCAAAAATGAGAGGGTGTCCAATAAAATATAATTAAAAAAAATGTAATTGGTTCAAGACTTAAAGAATTTGTTGCAATTGTCCAACCTATAACTGGAGGTAGCGCACCTGCTGCTCCACCAATAACAATATTTTGGGGTGTCTTTCTTTTTAACCAAATAGTATAAACAAAAACATAAAATGTTATTGTTATAAATAATAATGTAGCAGATAAAATATTTGAAAAGTAATAAAGTCCAATAATTGAAATTATTGATAAGACTATTCCATATATTAAGGCATGATCTTTATGAATTTTTCCAGTTGGAATTGGTCTAAGACATGTCCTTGTCATTAAACTATCAAGGTCTGCTTCGTACCACATATTTAAAGTTCCTGCTGCACCAGCTCCTATAGTTACAAAGAAAATACAAATCAAAGAATCAAATAAAGGAATTTGATTAGGTGAAGTTAATAATCCTACAGCACAAGTAAATATAACAAGAGACATAACTCTTGGTTTCATCAATAAATACAAAGATTTAATAAAAGTTCCTAAATCTAGTAGTAAAATAGAAACAGTGCTTTTTCTAATTGTATTGGACAAAATTAACTTACGTTTGTTACAACAAATATAATAAACAATATCATTCCAATAATAAGAATATGATTGCCTAAATCAAAAAATCCTATTTGTTCATTCTTTTTATCAATAAATTTTCTGCTAAGAGGTAAATTATCATATGGGTTTATTTTGATTTTTGATTCTTCCCTATTTTTATCATTTTCAACTTTTATTGAAACACCAAACCAAGTTATATAAATAAAAAATAAAAAAAATAATAAAAATCCAGCTAATATATTATATCCATCCATAAATTTTTATCCTCCTACAACAAAATAAAAAAGTCTAGTAAAAACAGTATATTCAAACTCTGCAACCATAAGAAATATAAAACATCCTATTGCGGTCATTGGCCACAAAAGAACGTTAACTAATGCATAACGTTCCCAAAATAAATGCATAAAAAAAGCCATAATAAGACCTGCTTTTAAAAACATAAACAGTAAAATCAAAGACCATCTAAGCAAACCTTGAAATTGGTACCAATCCACCATGTAAGAAAAAAAACTTAGTACAAATAACAATCCCCATATCCAAAGATATATTCCTATCTTATGTGTTGTTGTTTGTTCTTGTTTTTTTGTTTCGCTCATATTTAATTTACCATAAATAAAAAAATGCAAAAATAAATACCCATACTAAATCTACAAAGTGCCAGTACAATCCTAAAATTTCAATTTCAACATAGTCACCTTTTATTGTGGTAAACCAGCCTCTTTTTCCTTCATCATAATGACCTTTAAAAGTTTTATACGCATAGATAAATAAAAAAATTACTCCTATAGAAACATGAGTACCGTGAAATCCAGTGATCATGAAAAAAAATGATCCAAATTGTTTTGCGCCAAAAGGATTTTCCCAAGGCCTTACTCCTTCATGGATTAATTTTGACCATTCAAAAGCTTGCATTCCAACAAAAATAAGTCCACCTATTGCTGTAGCCAATATTAGCCATCCACACATTTTTCTGTTTTTTTCATAACCATATTTAACTGCAAGAGCCATTGTTCCACTGCTTGTAATCAATACAAAAGTCATAATAGCTATAAGTAATAAAGGAACTTCAACGCCAAAAACATGTAAGCCAAAAACTTGACTTGCATTTGGCCAATCAACCAAAGTTGATCCTCTACCCTTCATGTATGAAATCAAAAAACAACTAAATATAAATGTATCGCTTAATAAAAAGATCCACATCATTGCTTTACCCCAATGTACACCTTTAAACATGGTTTGATCAGAACCTGTATCCTGTGCCATTCCTTTAAAACCAGGTTTAAATTCGTAGCCTTCTATTTTTGGATCAGACATAGATCATCTTTTTTATGTTTTTTCCACCTCAGTTTCAGCAACTTCACTTGGTGGTGTAGTTTGAGTAATAAAATCTTCTTTTGCTCCAGGGACACTAAAGTCATAAGGCCATCTATGAACTACTGGAAGTTTTTCACCCCAATTACCATGTTCGGGAGGAACGGTTGGAGTAAGCCATTCAAGTGAATTTGCTTGCCAAGGATTATGTCCAGCAGGTTTTCCTATTTTTAAAGTTTTAATAATATTAAAAATCAATATAAATTGTGCAGCACCAACTATAAAAGCTGCCATACTTATAAATTCATTCATTCCTACAGCAGAAGTTACATATGGACTATCATACATTTCAAAATATCTTCTAGGAACTCCAATAAATCCTAGATAATGCATTGGGAAATAGATTGAATAAGCACCTAAAAAAGTTAACCAGAAGTGCCATTTACCCAATGTTTCATCTAAAAATCTTCCAGCTACTAAAGGAAACCAGTGATAAACAGCTCCCATAATTACCATAAGTGGTGCAATACCCATTACCATATGAAAATGGGCAATAACAAAGTAAGTATCTGACAATGGAACATCTACACTAACGTTTCCTAAGAAAATTCCCGTAATTCCTCCATTTACAAAAGTAATAATAAAACCCAAACACCATAACATAACTACGTTAAGTCTAATGTTTCCTCTCCAAAGAGTTAAGACCCAGTTATAAACTTTCATCGCAGTTGGAATTGCAATTATAAGTGTTGTAGTTGCAAAAAAGAAACCAAACCATGGGTTCATTCCGCTAACATACATGTGGTGTGCCCATACAAAAAAGCTTAGAGCTCCTATACCAACAATAGCCCAAACCATCATTCTATATCCAAATATATTTTTTCTAGAATGAACAGATATTAAATCTGAAATTATTCCAAAAGCAGGTAACGCAACTATATAAACTTCTGGATGTCCAAAAAACCAAAATAAATGTTGAAAAAGAATAGGACTTCCTCCACCATATTCTAAAACTTCACCTGCTTGTAAAATTGTAGGCATGAAAAAACTTGTTCCAAGTACCTTATCTAAAGTCATCATTAGCGCACCTACTAATAATGCTGGAAAAGCTAACATTGCTAGAACTGTTGCTGTAAAAATACCCCAAACTGTTAGAGGCATTCTCATTAATGTCATACCTCTAGTACGAGCTTGTAAAACAGTAATTAAATAATTAAGTCCTCCCATTGTAAATCCCGCAACAAACAAAATTAAAGATATACACATCAAAAGGATCCCCATACCTGAGCCTGGAGTTCCTTCTAAAATTGTTTGAGGTGGATAAAGTGTCCAACCAGCTCCTGTTGGTCCACCTGGAACAAAAAAGCTTGCTAATAAAACAACAACTGCAATAAAAAACATCCAAAAACTTACCATATTAAGATAAGGGAAAACCATATCTCTAGCTCCAACCATTAAAGGAATTAAGTAATTTCCAAAACCTCCGAGAAAAAGTGCCGTTAAAAAATAAACGACCATAATCATTCCATGCATGGTAACAAACTGATAATAGTGTTCAGCAGTCATAAAGCCAGCTGCTTCAGGAAAACCTAATTGTAAACGCATTAACCAAGAAAGAATCAGGCCTATAATACCTGTAAAAGTTGCTAGAAGAAAATATTGAACTCCAATAACTTTTGCATCCTGACAAAAAACCCATTTAGTAATAAAACTATGTCCATGATATAAATCTTGTTCTGGTATTTCTGCAGGTCTTACATAGTCCGCATCAGACACTGTTCCTGATCCTCCTCCACCAGAAGAAATACTTTCTGAAGATTGAGCTTGATAACCTTTTTTATTTTCGTATTCGTCTGACATAAATTATTCTTCTTTATATGTTTCTTTATTTAAAAGAAAATTATTATTTTTAACTATTTTTTTGTTTTCAAATTCTATATTTTTTTTTTTAGCAATCAAATCATTAAAAGTTTCTTGTTCAGAAATCCAATTGTTATAATTTTCTGTGCTTTGCACTTCAACACTACCTCTCATTGCATAGTGTCCAACTCCACAATATTCTGCACATAAAACTTCGTATTTTCCAATTTTATTTGGTTCAAACCAATAATAGGTTACAACTCCTGGAACCGCATCCATTTTTGCTCTAAATTGAGGAACGTACCAATTATGAAGTACATCAACTGATCTTAGTAAAATTTTAACTGGTTGATTGTTTTCTAAATTTATAACGTCACTTTGTATCAATACATCATCTTTTCCATAAGGATCATCTAAATTAATACCAAAAGGATTATTGTCATTTATATTAATTACTTGAGTAGTTCCTAATTTTCCATCTTCACCTGGTAATCTATACTGCCATCCCCATTGCCAAGCCATCACATCAACTTCAAGCGCATTTTTTGGAACACTTACATATTGATTCCAAATAATAAGTCCTGGTGCTAAAAGAGCAGCAACACCTAAGGTTGTTGCCCATGTTAAAATTTTTTCTAATTTTTTATCGTCTGGTTTATATTCTGCTCTACGATCTTTTTTGTAAGAAAACTTAAAAACGCAATAAACCATAAAAAGACATACTGCTACAAAAACACCACCTCCTACCCAAAAGGTAAGTGTAATAGTGTCATCCATTCCTCCCCAATTTGAAGCAATGTCAGTCCAGTACCATGGTGTAAAGATATGAAAAAGTACCGATCCTAAGATCACTAGAAAAAATATTATACCCGGATGCATTGCTATTTATATAGTTTATTAATAGCATAAATACCTATGACAAAATGTCATAAACTTAAAGCAAATAAGCTAATATAATTAAGATTTTATGCTTAGTAAATTAGGAATTTTAATATCAATACTCGTTCTAGTATTCATTTTTTTTATAGTCATATCTTTTGGGGCTGGAGCATTTTCAAAGAAAGAAATTACAACCGAAACAAAAAAATATTTAAAATCTGTAAATATTCTTTTAACAATTATTGCGGTAGTAGGAATTGTTTTAGTTCTATTTTTATAAACTAAGAAATTAGCGATTTACACCATGCAACAAAAGCATCATTAAAAATATAAATCATTAAAAAAAACATTAACCAAACAATTAATAAATATGTCCAGTATAAAGATAAAGCTGATATATTTTTTTCTTCTTCTAAAATTTTATTTTGTTCTAACTTTAAAACTCTTGAAGAAACTTTTCCCCAAAAAAATAGTCCTCCTAAAAGATGCAATCCATGAAGCGCTGTAAAAACATAAAAATTTGCAAAATAAGAATTTGTCGAAACATAATTTCCACTTTTTAATAATTGAAACCAAAAAATTATCTGTCCAAATAGAAATAGATAAGTTAATCCGCCAATAATTAAAAGATTTCTTTTAACCTTTAAGGTATCCTTTTTTTTTAAATCATTTGTAACCTTGTTAAAAAAATAGGTAACAAAGAAAAGAGTTAAAGTATTGATCCAAAGTAAGTTTGGTCTTAAAAGATACTGTGTATCTTGACCAGGTGGTAAAGTATAAAGATAACTTGTAAATATTAAACTAAATAAAACTGTTGCAATTCCAAAAATAATTATCACAGCAGACTTTTGAACAGAAATATCAAAAGTTTTTCCTTCGTGAGCATTATCTATTGCTGCACGCTCAGTCTCCCAAGGTTTTTGGAGTAGTGTGCCAAAAAGTTTCTTTAATAAATTGCTCATTATTCTTATATAGTTGCTTAATTAATTTTATCAATAATGAAATTAAAAACATCAATAATAATTATATCTGGTTGCTTGTTTATTTTTTTATTTATTATGCTGCCAATTTTTTTATCGATCGAAAATAAAAAAGATGAATATGTCGCATCCTTTAAGGGTTCATCATTCTCACTTAAAGACGTAAACAATAATATAATTACAGAAAAATCATTTGAAGGTCCTTTAACTGCAATTTTTTTTGGATTTACTAATTGTCCAGATGTTTGTCCAATGACATTGAATAATTTAAATTTGGTAGTAAATAATTTAGATAAAAAAAAGAAAGAAAAATTTAAAGTTTTCTTTGTAAGTATTGATCCTGAAAGAGATACTCCTAAAATTATTAAAGATTATTTAAGTTCATTTGAAAATAAAATTTATGGAATTACTGGCAATCCTAAAAAAATATTTGTTTTATCTAAATCATGGGGAGTAATCTCAGAAAAAATTTTTACAGAAGATGGGAACTATCTAATAAATCATAGTTCATCAGTAATATTATTAAAAAATGGCAAATATTTAGATCGAATTAGCCATCATGCAAATTACAAAGACATGTTTAAAGCTATAAACAAATATTTAAGATAAAAAATTAAAAGCTATTATTGATATCATTGAAATTGCAGCAGTTTCAGCTCTTAAAATATTTTCATTAATTTTTAATGGAATTATATTTTTAAGTTTTAAAATTTTCTCTCTCTCATTTGTAGTAAAATCACCTTCAGGTCCAATTAATATACATAAAGGTTCAGTATTCTTAATAATTAATTTGTTATTATTTGTATTAAGATCTCCAAAAATAATATTCGTTTTTTGATTAAATTTTAAAAAATTATCTAATTTTACAATTTCTTCTAATTTTGGAACTTTTAATCTATTACTTTGTTCCGATGCTTCTACAATAATTTTATTTACTCTTTTTTCATTTATTTTTCTGACAATTGTTCTTTCTGTTAAAATCGGTATAAATTTGGTAACTCCAAGTTCGGTAGCTTTTTGTATCATCAAATTTAAATAATTTAATTTAATTGGTGTAAAAGCTAGCCAAATTTCTTTTTCATTATCATTTGATCTAATTTTTTTTGTAATTGAAAATTCTACAATTCCTTTTGTAATTTTAATTATTCTCGCTTCCCATTCTCCATTTTGATTAAATAATGAAAAGTTTTTACCTATATTAATTCTCATGACTTTGGTCAAATAATGTGATTGAAATTTATCTAATTTTCCAGTCATACTAACTGATAATATTTCTGAAAAAAATAATCTAATATTACTCATTTATGTTAAGTTAATTTATGAAAAATATTAAAGCAATAATTTTTGATGCTTATGGAACATTGTTTGACGTAAATTCAGCGACAGAAAAATGCAAAGATAAAATTGGTGATAAATGGGAAGGTTTTTCAAACTACTGGCGAAGTACACAGTTAGAATATACCTGGCTTAGAAGTTTAATGAACAGACATAAAGATTTTTGGCAAGTTACCGAAGATAGTTTAGATAAATCAATGAAAGCATTTAATATAAATCCTTCAATGAGAAATGAATTATTAAATCTTTATAAAATTCTCTCTCCTTTTAAAGAAGTGCCAGAAGTTTTAAAAGCTCTTAAAGAAAAAAATTATAAATTGGCAATTCTTTCTAATGGAACACCTACTCTTCTAAATGAATTAGTTAAAAGTAATAATTTAGAAAAAATATTTGATGATCTTTTTTCAATTGAACAAGTTGGAATTTATAAACCAAACTCAAAAGTTTATGATATGCCTATAAAAAAATATCAAATACAAAAAAATGACGTTGTATTTTTAAGCGCAAATACATGGGATGTTTCTGGAGCAGGAAACTATGGATACAATTCCATTTGGGTAAATAGAAATAAAAATATTTTTGATAAATTAGATTATCTTCCAAAAAATATAATAAAAGACCTCAATCAATTACTTGAAATTGTTTAGATTACCAATTAAATAAAGTTTAAAAAAATTATTATAATGAAAGCAGTTAAAATTAAAAAAAATGGTGGTCCTGAAGTATTAGAAATAGAAGAAATAACTTTAAGAAAACCAATAAAAACTGAAGTCTTAATTGAACATACTGCTATAGGTTTAAATTATATAGATACATATCATAGGTCTGGCCTTTATCCTTTGATGATGCCTAGTGGACTTGGAATGGAAGCTTCTGGTATTATTAAAGAAATTGGATCTGATGTTTCAAATTTTTCTATAGGAGATAGAGTGGCATACGCAGCTGTACCTTTGGGATCATATTCATCACATAGAATTTATAGAACATCAAACCTAGTTAAAGTGCCCAAAGAAATAGATTTAAATATTGCTGCAGCAATAATGACCAAAGGATTAACAACTTATTATTTATTACATAAAACTTATCCTGTTTTAGGAAATGAAACTATTTTGTTTCATGCTGCTGCTGGAGGAGTAGGACAAATATTTTGTCAATGGGCTAAGAATTTAGGATGTAAAGTTATTGGAACAGTTGGTAGTGAAGAAAAAATAAAAATAGCAAAAAAAAATGGGTGTGATGAAACAATTAATTATAATACGGAAGACTTTACAAAAAAAGTTATGGAAATAACTGATGGCAAAGGTGTATCTGTGGTCTATGATGGAGTCGGAAAATCAACATTTGAAAAATCTCTAGAATGTTTAAAAACTAGAGGAATGATGGTTTCTTTTGGTAATGCCTCAGGGGCTCTAGATCCAATCAATGTTCCTAAAGTGTTACAGCCCAAGGGATTATTTTTTGTTAGACCTACAATGGGACAATATTTAGGAACTAGTAAAGAATTAAACGAAGCTGCAAAAATACTATTTGAAAAAATAAGTTCAGGAAAAGTTAAGATAGAAATATTTAAAAAGTATAAATTAAACGATATTAAACAAGCTCATATTGATTTAGAAAATAGAAAAATTTTAGGACCTGCAGTAATTGTTCCTTAATCTATATTTACATCCATATCAGACATATGAAGTTTTAAAGCATTAGTCGAAATATGAATTTCTCTTATAAAAATAAGTACTGAAATAATCATCGATAAACAGCATGATCCAAAAATTAATCGTGCTATAAAAATTTCATTAAGATAAAGACCAAGTACAGTTAACATATTGAACAAAAAACCAAATGAAGCAAACATTATAGTCCAACGAAGAAGAGTAATTCTTCCGCTTAAATTTATAAACTGTTTTTTCCATTCATGTGGAATATGATTTTCATAAACATGTTCATCATGAAGCTCTCTAATCAACATGCTAAGTGAATGAAATCTATTGCTATAAACGCTCATTAAAAGAGGAATAGCAGGAAACATTAAAGCTGTTACTGTATAATCTATATTCATACGAATCAGTTTGATTATCAATCTTGCCTTTGTTATTTACAAGTAAATTTATGAACCAATTTAACTTATTTATTGAACTCACAAGACTTAAAAAACCAATTGGTTTTATGTTGCTTTTTTGGCCATGTGCTTGGGGTTTAACTTTAGCTTATAATTTTTCAGTTAATTTAGATAAATATTTTTTATATTTATCTCTTTTTTTTATTGGTTCTGTTTTGATGAGATCTGCTGGTTGTATTGCTAATGATATTTTAGACAAAAAATTTGATAAAAAAGTTTCCAGAACAAAAAATAGACCGATTGCTTCACAAAAAATTTCTGTACCAATTGGATTGTTTTATACAAGTGCTTTATGCTTATTGGCTTTTTTAGTTCTTATTAATTTTAATTATTTTACTGTTTTGATTGCATTGGCTTCAATACCATTAGCTTTTACCTATCCATTAATGAAAAGATTTACTTATTGGCCACAACTTTTTTTAGGTATTACATTTAACTATGGTTTAATACTCGGGTGGACTTCAATTACAAAACAAATAGATATAATTCCAATTATTTTTTATTTAGGGGCCATATTTTGGACACTAGGATACGACACAATTTATGGATACCAAGATATAAAAGATGACGAAATTATAGGTTTAAAATCAACTTCAATCAAATTTAAAGGAACTGCAAAATTATTTTTAATTACATGCTATTTAATTTTAACATTTTCACTTATTATTGGAGGGTATCTAATGAATTTTGATTTGTTATATTTTCTGTTTTTGATTATTCCAACAGCACATTTATTTTTATATCAAATAAAAACATTTAATTTAAATGATCCAAATACATGTTTAAAAATTTTTAAGAATAACAATTATTTTGGATTGATAATTTTTATTAACATTTTTATTGGCAAAATTTTATAATGAATAAAACAATAACTCTTAAAAGACTTTATAAAGAATACACTAAAAAATATATTAGACAAATTTTTATAGCTGTATTTTTTTCTCTATTAGTTGCAGCAAGCACTTCCTCTATTGCGTGGCTCTTAGATCCAGCGATTGAAAAAATATTTATCCAAAAAGATCAATCTTTACTAATGATAATACCAATATTAATAATTATTGCTTTTACAACTAAAGGGGTTTCTCTTTATCTTGCAAAAATAACTATGATTAATGTTGGTGAAGAAATTAAAAAGCAACTCCAATTTAATATGTTAAATACTTTAATTAGTGCGGATACTCAATCAATTGATGAAAAACATTCTGGAAAATTTATTTCTAATTTAACCTATGATGTAATGCACATTACAAATCTTTTAAGTCATGGAATACTTAATCTTTTCAAAGATAGTCTAACTCTAATTGGTTTACTTACAGTGATGTTTTTACAAAACTGGAAACTTTCTTTAATTGCAATAGTATTAATACCAATAGCTAGTACTGCAGCAAGGTCTTTGGGTAAAAGAATGGGTAAAGTTACAACTGAAGCTCAAGAGAAATCAAGTTTTTTAACAAAATATCTAGTTGAATTATTTAAGAATCACAGATTAACGAAAATTTTTCAAAAGGAAAAATATGAAACGAATAGAGCAGAAGATTATTTAAACCAACTCAAACAAAAAAATAAAAAAATTGGGCATGTAATAGTAAGAATATCTCCTATTATGGAAGTATTAACTGGAATAATGATTGCTGTTTTGATTTTTTACTCTGGAAAACTTATTGCAAAAGATGAACTAAGCGTTAATAATTTTTTTTCATTTCTTGCGGCAATGATGTTAGCCTACCAACCAGTTAGATCATTATCAACTTTAAACGTCATTCTTAACCAAGGTCTCTCTGCTGCTGCAAGAATTTTATCGGTTGTTGACACTGAAAGCCTAATAAAAAATGAAAAAAATGCGAAAGATATTGATATTAAAAACGCGAATATAAAATTTAAAGATGTAATATTTGGTTACAAAAAATCTGATGGGGAAGTTTTAAAAAGTATAAATTTAAGCTTTGAGGGAGGAAAAATGACTTCATTAGTGGGCCATAGTGGATCGGGTAAATCTACTATTTTAAATTTAATCCCAAGGTTTTATGATCGTATAACAGGAGATATTTCAATAGATAATCAATCAATTTATAATTGTACAATTGAATCTCTTAGAAAGAATATCTCTTTAGTAAGCCAGGAAACAACTTTATTCGATGACACAATCAAAAATAACATAAAATATGCAAACTTAGATGCAACTGATCAAGAAATTTATGAAGCTGCAAAATTATCTCATTCTGATGAATTTATTAACAAACTCCCAAATAAATATGAAACTTTAATTGGTGAAAATGGAGTAAGATTGTCAGGAGGAGAAAAACAAAGAATTTCTATCGCCAGAGCAATGCTAAAAAAAAGTACCATTATCCTCTTAGATGAAGCTACCTCATCTTTAGATTCTGAGACCGAAACCAAAATTCAAGATGCAATTAAAATTTTAACTAATAATAAAACCACAATTGTAATTGCACATAGACTTTCAACTATTCTAAACTCAAGTAATATCTATGTAATAGACTCTGGAAAAATAATTGACAATGGTAAACATGAAGAATTATTAGCTAAATCTAAGATATATAAAAATTTTCATGATAAACAAATTCAGAAGTAATGATTTTTTTTATTTATCAATTTTTTATTTCAATAATATTATTATTTTCACCTGTAATCATAATTTATAGAATTCTTAAAAATAAAGAAGATAAATTCAGGGTGAAAGAGAAATTTTGTTTTCCATCAGAAAAAAGAAGTAGAGGAAAACTTGTTTGGTTTCACGGTTCAAGTGTCGGTGAGATAATGAGTATAATTCCGATAATTAAAAAATATGATAAAGATAGAACTATTAATAAAATCTTGATTACATCAAGCACTTTAAGTTCTTCTAAAATATTAAAAAAAATAAAATTTAAAAAAACAACACACCAGTTTTACCCAATAGATCACTTTTTTTTTTCCAATAAATTTTTAGATCATTGGAAACCTAATATTGCAATTTTTTTAGAATCTGAAATTTGGCCAAGCATGTTTAAATCAATAAATAAAAAAAAAATTCCTTTAATTTTATTAAATGCCAGAATTACTAAAAAAACTTATAATCGTTGGTTTAAAATAAAAAAATTTTCAAACTCAATCTTTAGTTTAATCAATAAAGCTTATTCACAAAATTCAGAAACGAATTATTATTTAAAAAAACTAAATGTAAAAAGTATTAAATCTATAGGAAATTTAAAATTTATTGAAAATGATAACTTTGAAACTAATCAAGCTGATAAAAAACTATTTTCACAATTTAAAAGATATAAAACTTTTATTGCTGCAAGCACACATGACACAGAGGAATTATTTGCTGCAAAAACACATATTTTTTTAAAGAAAAAAAATAAAAATATAATTACAATAATTATACCAAGACATGTTAGCAGAGTTAACCAAATTATATCTCAAATTAACGAACTTGGACTAAATGTTATTTCTCGTAGCTCTAACAAAAAAAAATTAAAAAATATTGATATATTTGTTGTTGATACTTTTGGAGAGTCTAAAAAATTTTACAAATTCGCAACAACAGTTTTTTTAGGTGGTTCAATTATAAAAAGAGGAGGCCAAAATCCGTTGGAACCTGCTCGATTTGGTACAAAAATATTACACGGACCAAATATAGACAACTTTAAGGATGTTTATAAATATCTTAACCGATTAAAAATATCATCAAAAGTAAATTCTCCTCAGGAATGTGCAAATTCAATAATTTTTAGAAAAAACATGAAAAAAGCAAAAAAAATGAAATATCTTGGTACAACAATACTAAAAAAAACCTTAAATGAGTTAGATAAATCAATTCATAATGAAATTTAAAAAACCCAAATTTTGGGATTATAAAAAACCTAATATCATTTCTTATTTACTTTTGCCTATTTCTGTATTGCTCCAGATAGCTAAATTTATAAAAAATGTAACAATTAAAAAAAAGAAATTTCAATCAATCAAAACTATCTGTATAGGAAACATTTATCTGGGAGGAACAGGTAAAACATCTTTGAGTTTAAAAATTAATAAAATTTTGAAAGACAAAATAAAGTCATGTTTTGTAAAAAAATATTATTCAAATCAAATTGATGAGCAAAAAATATTAGAAAAAAATGGAAAACTTTTTAAATCTAAAAATAGATCTGAGTCTATCAAGCAAGCTATCAATGAAGATTTTAAAGTTGCAATTTTTGACGATGGATTACAAGATCCTTCAATTAATTATGATTATAATATTGTTTGTTTTAATACAAATAATTGGATCGGTAATGGTCAAACTATTCCATCTGGACCACTAAGAGAAAATATTAAAAATTTGAAAAAATATAAAAATGTTTTTTTAAATGGAAATAAAGAAAATATTGAAAATATTAAAAAATATATTCATGAAATTGATCCTAACATTAATATTTATCAAGGTGAATATATTCCATTGAATATTAATGAATTTGATAAAAAAAATAAATATTTAGTTTTTTCAGGAATAGGTAATCACAAGACTTTTATATCCATGTTGAAAATTAATGATATAAATGTAGTCAAAGATATAGAATTTCCTGACCATTATAAGTATTCTACAAAAGAAATTGACAATATAATTTCAATTTCCAAAAAATTGGATTGTAAAATAATTACTACTGAGAAAGATTACATGAGATTAAATAATAACAATGAAATTAATTATATTAAATCTGAATTAGAAATAATTAATGAAGAAACTTTCTTAAACAATATTTCAAAAATTTATGATTAATATAAAATATTTTCTTCAATTTATTATTATTGTTTTTTTATTTTTAATTTTCAAAATTTTAGGCGTAAGATTTTCTTCTTTTCTTGGTGGTAAATTGCTCCAAATAATCGGTCCAGCTTTTAGATCAAAAGAAATTATAAATAATAATATTAAAAGAGCATTTCCAGATTTAAATTCTAAAGAAATAAAAAAAATTAAATCTTCCATGTGGAATAATTATGGAAGAGTTTTTGCAGAATATATTTATATGAAAAATTTTAGACACGGTAATCTAAGTAAAAATATTAGTATTGAAGGTGAGGATATACTTACAAATATAAAAAAACAAAATCAAAAAGTTATCTTTATCTCAGGTCATTTTAGTAACTTTGAATTAATGGCAATGCAAATTGACAAATTAGATCTAAAAATTGGAGCAATATACAGACCATTAAATAACATTTTCTTAAATAAAATAATGGAAAGAATAAGAAAAAAATATATTTGTAAAAATCAAATTAAAAAAGGCATCGGAGGTTTAAAAGAATTAATAAAACTGAATAATGAAGGATACTCAACAGCTTTAATGATAGATCAAAGAGTTTCACAAGGTATTAAATCAAATTTTTTTAATGAAGAAGCGTTTACCACTACAGTACCAGCACAATTGGTAAAAAAGTTTAATATACCCGTTGTTCCTATTTTTATTGAACGATACGAAGGTATAAAATTTAAAATGAAAGTTTTTAAGCCAGTTCATTTTTCAGTTGAAGACACGATTGAAAACATTACTGCTGACTTAAATAAAATTCTCGAAAAAATGATACTTGATAACCCTAATAATTGGATTTGGTCTCACAATCGTTGGAAATAAAGCTATTTTTCATCTAATTCCTCTTTTTTTTTAAAAGCTTCAACATAGGAATAATAAGGTTCTTGAAGTTCTACATTCCAATAAGTTAAATTTTCAAGACTGATTGGCTTGCCAGAAACAGCACAAATTACATGATCGCCTGGTTCAATAACCTGAAAATTATTTGGTAAATATTTTATTTTTGCTAATTTTTTATTCATTTTTAGTTTATATGTTTATACATGATTGTTGGGGTTATAGGAAGTGGTGGAAGAGAACATGCAATTTGTCATGCTTTAAATAAGTCAAAAAAAATTGATAAAATTTATTGTTTTCCTGGAAACGCTGGCACTGCTGAATTAGCTGAAAATATCAATTTAGATTTAAATAATTTTGAAAATATTAAAGATTTTATTTTAAATAAAAAAATTGAACTCGTTGTTATTGGTCCAGAAAAACCTTTAGTTGATGGTTTGACAGATTATTTAGAAAATTATGATATCAAAGTGTTTGGACCAAGTAAGGTAGCTGCTCAATTAGAGGGTTCAAAAATTTTTACAAAAAATATATGTAAAAAATACAACATACCTACTGCAAATTTTGGTGTATTTAATGATATAATTGAAGCCAAAAAATTTTTAGACAATTCAAATTTTCCAATAGTTATAAAAGCAGATAACCTAGCAGCTGGTAAAGGAGTTTATATTTGTGAAAATAAACAAGAGTCTATTCAGGCTGTAAAAGAAATATTTGAGGGGAAATTTGGTGAAGCAAAAAATGTTTTAATTGAAGAATTTTTAAAAGGTGAAGAAATGAGTTTCTTTATTATAAGTGATGGTATTACTTTTAAAAATTTTGGTACCGCTCAAGATCATAAAAGAGTTTTAGAGGGCGATAAAGGAAAAAACACTGGTGGAATGGGTGCATATTCTCCGTCAAGATTAATCAATAATGAATTAGAAAAAAAGATTCTAGATAAAATTATAAACCCCACTTTAAAAGCTATAAAAGATTTAAAAAAAACTTATAAAGGATTTTTATATGCAGGACTAATGATAACTAATAATGAACCCTTTTTAATTGAATATAACGTAAGAATGGGTGATCCTGAATGTCAAACTATTCTTCCAAAACTAAATACGGATTTTTGTGAAGTTATAAGTTCATGTTGTGAAGGAAAATTAAAAGAAGTAAAAATTGATTGGAATGACAAAAAAAGCCTGTGTGTTGTATTATGTTCAAATGGTTATCCACAAGCCTATAAAAAAAATGTTGAGATTAAAAATATTAATAAAATTAAATTAAAAAAAGATGATCATTTATTTCATGCAGGTACTACTAAGAAGGATGATAATATTATAGCTATAGGTGGACGTGTTTTAAATTTTGTTTCTTTATCAGATAATTTTGAGGAAGCTAGAGAAGGCATTCACCAACATATTAACAATCTGAATTGGTCAAATGGTTTTTGCAGAAAAGATATTGGTTATAAAGTTATTGTAAAATGAGAATTATTGGCGGGAAATTTAAGGGTAAAAAAATTTTACAACCAAAAAATAAGCAAACAAGACCTTTAAAAGATTTAACTAAAGAGTCTATTTTTAATATCCTTAACCACTCGAATAAATTTAAAATTAGTATTGAAAATTCAATAGTTTTAGATTTATTTTCAGGTGTTGGCTCATTTGGTTTAGAATGTCTATCAAGGGGAGCTAGACATGTTACTTTCGTTGAAAATTATAGTGGTGTTTTACCAATATTAAAAAATAATTTAAATAATTTAAATATCAGTGAAAAATTTGAGATAGTTGAAAAAAATTTAATGTCAAATTTTCCTATTAAAAAAATTCATCAAAAATTTAACATTATTTTTTTAGATCCACCATATAAAGAAAAAAGATTACCAAATATTATTGACGATATTTTTCAAAAAAAAATTCTAAATAAAAATGGAGTTATTGTTATTCATAGACATAAAAAAGAAAACGATGAATTCTCTAAAAATTTTAAAATTCTAGATGAAAAAAAATATGGAATATCCAAAATTTTATTTGGTACTCTAAAATAAAATTTTCTTTGTTTCTTTTTTAATTAATTCAACAGCTGGTTGATTATAAGGGTCTATTTTCAAAGCTTTTCCAATTAAAATTGTTTCTAAAATAAAAAAACAAAATAATTCACCTAAAGTTTTTTCGTCTCTTTTTTTAATCTCGAAACTTCTAAAAGGTATATTTCTTTTTCTAAAAACATTTTCGGTGGCTTTTTTTTGTGCGAAAGTAATGTCTTTTACATTCTTATTTTTGAGAAAATTTTGTGGAGGCAAAATAACACTATTTTTAATTTTTGTGGAATTATTTTCATGAACATAAAAAAAAGTATAAAAGTTATTTTTAAAACCATCTAAATAAAGCTGCATAACGCTGTGATTATCTCTAGGCATATTTGAGATGATTGGCAATAAACCTTTTTTATTTTTACCTAAACTTTCTGCTATTAATTGTTGATACCAAGAAAATAGATTTTTAGATTTTTCGTCATAATTAATAATAATTGAATTAAATTTCTTTTTTCCAACTAAATAAATAGTGGAACTCACATTAGATACTAAAGCATTTAAATAATTTTTATTTTTAATTAAATTATTTAGCTGTCTAAAATTTTTTGAATTGAGTCCCATTAATTCTGCGGGCAACATTCCTGTTTCTGATAAAACTGAATATCTGCCTCCAATAAAGTTATTATGACAAACGATTTCTGCTTTTAACTTTTGAGCTAATAAATTTAAGTAATTTTTTTTATTTTCCGTGATAAAAATATTTTTATCTCGTTTATTAATAAAGATATTTGAATTAACTATTGTCTCTAAAGTATTCCCTGATTTAGAGACTATCAAATTTAAATATCTTTTACTCTCAGTTTTTTTATTCTCTAATGTTAGGTTGTCTAAGAATAATAAATTTTTCTTAATCTTGTGTCTTAAAAAACTATAAATAGCTTTGGTCCCTAATGATGACCCACCAATTCCAATTATTCGTACATCTTTAAATTTTCTGTATAATTTTAAATTTCTAATTTTAAACTGATCTTTATAATTTTTATGTAAAGATTGTAATATATTATTGTGTTCTCCAATTAAATCTTTAAGATTTTTTATTATCTTTGAATTTTTTTTCTTAACTTTAAAATTTTTAAAAAAAATTCCAGATGTAATCATTAATTATTTTTAATTTTTTCTAAAATTGAATTTTCAAAATTTGTGTTTTGATTTGAAATATTTTCAGTTGAAGAATTTTCATTATTAGTAATTAATTTTTTAATATCAGTTTCTTCATTATTTTCTGACTTTTGATTATTATCTGGTATAGGCAATTCATTAAATTCAGGTGGCATAATTAATGGTGATTTTTTTTCAACCAAAAATTCGTCAGTACTTTTTTTTTTTTTATTTGTAAAACCTTCTTTAAATGTTGTACAAGAATTAAAAATTAAAATAGAGATTAAAAGAATTAATAATATATTAATTTTTTTCATCAATTTTACCCTTTTGATTGTTAATTAATTCTAAAGTAATCAAAAATAATACTCCTAATGAAATGAATATATCTGATACATTAAAAATAAACCAATGAAAATTTCCAATATGAAAATCTATAAAATCCGGAACAGCTTTAAAAAAAATTCGATCATATAAATTCCCTAAAGCACCTCCAAATATCATCAAAAAGGAATATTTTTTTAAACCCTTGCTTCTCAAAAGCATAAAAAAAATTACTATAATTATAATTATAATTATAATTGTCAAAAAATTGTAAAAATGACTTTCACCAAACGAAAACAAACCAAAAGCTATACCTTCATTCCATATCAAACTTATATTCAAAAATTTAGATGTAAACAAATCTGCTGAAATATTTTTTTCATTTTGAGAAATGACATAAAATTTAGAAACTCTATCAAGAAAAAAAATAAATATAATTAAAAAAAAATTGGTAAAAAAATTTTTATTAAAATAATTTACCATTATTTTGAATGTCTTTTACAAGGTTCAACACTTATTTTCCAACATACTGGACATTTGTCTCCTAGTGCTTTTTTGGTCTCAACACTAATATCTGATTGATCATCAAAGCTTATGTCGGTTTTAGAAGTAATACATAGTTCTGATAAATCTATATTTGTTATAATTTCTTTGTACTTACTATTAAGTTTTATTTTTAGTTCTGCTTCTAAACTTGAACCTATTTCTTTGCTCGCTCTTTTTTCTTCAATACTAATATTACAAACATCTCTGATTTTGATTAGTTCAGACCATTTTTTAGCAAGTTCATCATTTTCAAAATTTTGAGGAAAAGTTAAAAACTTTTCTAAATGAATACTTTTATTTTTTTTTGATATTAATTGATAAATTTCTTCAGTAGTAAATGAGAGTATTGGTGCAAACCATTTAAGTAATGAATTTAATAATATATTTAAAAAAACTATACAGGAATTTCTTTTATCTGAATTTATGGGGTCACAATATAAAGCATCTTTTCGTATATCAAAATAAAATGCTGATAAATCTACTGTGCAAAAATTTAGTAATTCTTTATAAAGATTATGAAAATCATAATTTTGAAAATATCTCATGAACCTACTATTCAAAGAATAAATTCTATTCAACATAAATATTTCAAGTTCAGGCAAATCTTTTAATTCTAATTTTTCTAGGTCAATATCTTCATATTTATCATTAAGGTTTCCTAATAAATATCTAAATGTATTTCTTATTTTACGATAAGATTCAGAGTGTTGGTCTAAAATAGAATAATCTATTCTTAAATCTTCTGCATAATTAGATGAGGCTACCCAAATTCTTAAAATATCTGCTCCATATTTTTTTAAAATATCTTCTGGTGCAATTACATTTCCTGAAGATTTTGACATTTTAAGACCTTTGCCATCCACAACAAAACCGTGAGATAAAATAGACTCGAATGGAGCTTTGCCTCTTGTTCCACAGGACTCTAATAAAGATGAATGAAACCATCCTCTATGCTGATCTGAACCTTCAAGATACATTGAAGCGGGCCATTTAAGATCTTTTCTTGATTCTAAAACAAAAGAGTGTGTAGATCCACTATCAAACCATACTTCAACAATATCACTAAGTTTTTCAAAATCTTGGACTCTATATTTGCTACCAAGAAACTTTTGAGGATCATCAGAAAACCAACAGTCTGAACCTTCTTTTTCATAAATCTTAGCTATATTTTCAAATACCTCATCGTCTACTAAAACTTTATTAGTTTTTTTATTTATAAAAATAGGTAATGGAACTCCCCAGACTCTTTGTCTTGATACACACCAATCGGGCCTTGTTTCTATCATTGACCTTAATCTTTCTTTACCTTTGCTAGGATAAAATCTTGTCTCATCTATAGCCTTTAAAGCTTTACTTCTAAGTTTCTGACTCTCCATTGAGATAAACCATTGTGGAGTTGCTCTATGGACTAATGGAGCTTTTGATCTCCAAGAATGAGGGTAAGAATGTACCAATTCTCCATTTGACAAAAGTTTTTTTTGTTCTTTTAATTTTTCAATTACAATAGAATTAGATTTAAAGATATGCAGTCCTTCAAATAAAATTACATTATTTGTATATTTTCCATCTCCATCTACTGTCTCAATTGCTTTAATTCCATTATTTAAACAAAGATTAAAATCATCTGGACCATGACTTGGGGCACAATGGACAATACCAGTTCCTTGTTCAGTGGTAACAAAACGCGCTTCTAACATTGGAATATCATAATCATACCCCAAACTAAAAAAAGGATGATTACAAATAGTCCCTTTAAAATCTTTACCCTTAAATTTTTTTAAATTTTTAAAGTCTTTAATTCCACAGTCTTTAATTATAGATTTTAATAAAGCTTCTGCTAAAACAATTTTTTTATTTTGGAAATCACCTTTATCATTTATTTGAATTATTAAATAATCTAAACTTTCATTATAAGCCAAAGCTCTATTAGCGGGAATTGTCCATGGAGTTGTAGTCCAAATAATAATGTCACTATCATTAAGTTCTTTAATTTTTGAAGATTTAACTGAAAAGGATGCATAGATAGTATCTGATTTATGATCTCGGTATTCTACCTCTGCATCAGCTAAAGCTGTTTTTTCTACAGTTGACCATAATACAGGTTTAAATCCTCTATAAAGACTTCCTTCTTTTAAAAATTTTCCAAGTTCTCTTACAATTTGCGCCTCAGCATCATAACTCATTGTTGAATAATAATTTTCCCAGTCTCCTACAACTCCTAGCCTTTTAAATTGATCTTTATGAACTTTGATCCACTTTTCAGCAAAAGCTCGACATTCTTTTCTAAATTCAACAATAGGAACTTCATTTTTATTTTTTTTATTTTTTTTATATTGTTCTTCTATTTTCCATTCAATTGGTAAGCCATGACAATCCCAACCTGGAACATAGACGGAGTCTTTACCATCCATTTGATGAAATTTAACAATAATATCTTTTAGAATTTTATTTAAAGCAGTTCCCATATGAATATTTCCATTCGCGTATGGAGGGCCATCATGGAGTACAAATTTTTCTTTTCCTTTTCTTGAGTTTCTTAATTCCTTATATAGATTTATTTTTTTCCAAAACTCTAATATTTTTAGTTCTCTTATGGGCAGGTTTGCCTTCATTGAAAAAGTTGTTTTTGGAAGATTAATTTGGATTTTATTCATTTTGTTTTTTTTGCAATTAACAAGTCAGTTTTAATTTGTTTTTTTAATTGATCTACATTTTTGAATTTTTTTTCTTTTCTAATAAATTTCAAAAATTCTACTGTTAAATACTTATTATATAGATTTCCAGAAAAATTAAATAAATGAACCTCTAATAATATTTTTTTTCCATTAAATGTTGGTCGATATCCTAAATTTGCAATTCCTTTTATATAATTCAACCCTTTTTGTCTTTTAATCCTAATAGCATACACTCCTGGTTTTGCTAAAATATAATCTTTAATATCAATATTTGCAGTTGGAAAACCAATTTTTTTTCCTAATTGTCTTCCTTTTTGTACTTTGCCAATAATAGACCATTTTCTATTTAAAAGATTATTTGCTTTATCTAATTTACCACTTTGTAAATAATTTCTAATTAAAGAAGATGAGATTA
Source organism: uncultured Pelagibacteraceae bacterium (assembly GCA_902569285.1). Taxonomy (GTDB): domain Bacteria; phylum Pseudomonadota; class Alphaproteobacteria; order Pelagibacterales; family Pelagibacteraceae; genus Pelagibacter. The sequence continues at coordinate 97,664 of CACFTS010000001.1, forward strand.
TTTTTTTTTTAATCAATAATGGTTTTGGTTTAATTATTTTGTAATTACATACACTTTCATATTTAATTAATTGTTTAACGTCTCCTTCTCTTTTATTACCAAATCTAAAATTATTGCTAACAAATATAAATTTTGCATTTAGTTTTTTTTCCAATATTTCTTTAATAAAATCAATTGATTTAATTTTAGAAAATTCTTTATTAAATTTTTTTATAATTATAAAATCAACATTAAATTTATTTAAAATACTTATTTTTTGCTGTTGATTAGAAATTCTGAAATTTTTAATATTATTATTAAAATACATTTTTGGCATTGGTTCAAAAGTAAGAACTCCAACTTTTAAAGAGTATTTTTTTTTGTAACTTTTGGCTAAAGTAAATAATTTTTGATGTCCCAAATGAAACCCATCAAAATTGCCAATTAAAATTATAGAGCCCTTGTGCTGAATTTTTATATTAAAATTTTTATATAAATTAATTGATTTTACCATTTTAGTTCTGATTGAATATAATTACAGATAGCCTCATAAGATTTTGACGTTGCTTCAATACCCTTTTCTTTAATTTCACTTTGATGAATTCCATTCGAAATTATTAAAGAGTCATAATTTAAAAGATTAGCACCTTTAATATCAGTATTTAAATTATCACCAATTGAAAGAATTTTTTTATTTTTGTTATCAATAGATTGGTTGTAAACTTCGGGATAGGGCTTTCCAAAATATATAACTTCTCCTCCCATTTTTTCAAATACCATTGCAACTGAACCGGCACAAAGTTCTCTTACGTTCCCTTTATCAACGATTAGATCAGGATTTGTACAAATCATTTTTTTTGATACTGAACCTTCTAAGATATCTTTATAAAAATTTAAATCTATTTTTTGATCATCAAATAAACCTGTACATAATAAATATGATGCATCTTCAATATTGTTTGTTTTATTTTTTTTAAAGTCTGAAAATAAATCAAAATCCCTAGGTGGACCAACATGAAAAAATTTCGCTGAAAATAAATTTTTTCTTAGATAGCTTAGAGCTGCCTCGCCAGATGTAAAAACATAGTTTAAAAGTGCTTTGTCCATTCCAAGTTTTTCACAAAAATTTCTTACATTTTTGTTGGGTCTAGGTGCATTAGTTAAAAGAACAAAATCTTTTTTCAATTTTAACATTTCTTTAAGTGCTATAATTGCATTTTCGTAAATGTTTATGCCATTATGAACTACTCCCCAAATATCCACGTAAAATAACTCATACTTATGAGCAATCGATCTTAAACCTTCTTTGTCTAAATTTTTGGTCATCAAAATAATCTATAACCCAAAAAATGGTCAAATTCCTATATTTTTTAAAGAACTTATTTTGAAGTATATCTTGAAATAGTAAGGTCAATCTCTATATGAACTCCATATTTATAAAGGAGAATTTATGAAATTTAGACCATTACATGATAGAGTTTTAATAGAAGTTTTGGACAGCAGCGAAAAAACTGCTGGTGGAATAATTATACCAGATACAGCACAAGAAAAACCTCAAGAAGGTAAAGTTGTTGCTATTGGAGGTGGTGCAAAAACTGAAGATGGAAAAAAAATTCCAATGGATGTTAAGGTTGGAGACAAAGTTTTATTTGGCAAATGGTCAGGAACTGAAGTCAAAATTGATGGGAAAGAATACAGTATAATGAAAGAGTCAGACATTATGGGTATTTCAAGTAAATAACTTAATTAAGAAGGAGAAAGTAAAATGGCAAAAATTGTTAAATTTGATGCTGAAGCAAGAGCAGCAATGATAAGAGGTGTTAATATTTTAGCTGACACAGTTAAAGTTACTTTGGGTCCTAAAGGAAGAAATGTTGTAATAGACAAATCTTATGGTGCACCTAGAATTACTAAAGATGGTGTTACAGTTGCTAAAGAAATTGATCTTGAAGATAAATTTGAAAATATGGGTGCACAGATGGTTAAAGAGGTTGCTAGCAAAACTAATGAAGAAGCTGGTGATGGTACAACTACTGCTACCATTTTGGCTCAAGCAATTGTAAGAGAAGGCATTAAGTACGTTACTGCTGGAATGAATCCTATGGATGTAAAAAGAGGAATTGATGCAGCTGTAGAAAATGTAAAAGAAAGTCTAATTGCTTCTGCAAAAAAAGTAAAGGACAGCGATGAAATTGCTCAGGTTGGAACAATTTCTTCAAATGGTGATAAAGAAATTGGATCAATGATTGCAAAAGCTATGCAAAAAGTTGGTAACGAAGGTGTTATCACTGTTGAAGAAGCTAAAGGAATTGATACAGAGCTAGATGTTGTTGAAGGTATGCAGTTTGATAGAGGTTATCTATCACCCTACTTTATCACTAACAGTGATAAAATGACTACTGAGTTGGAAAATCCATTCATCTTATTACATGAAAGTAAATTAACTAACTTGCAACCAATGGTTCCACTTTTAGAAGCAGTTGTACAAGCTGGTAGACCATTAATGATTATCTCTGAAGATGTTGAAGGTGAAGCATTAGCTACTTTGGTTGTAAACAAACTAAGAGGTGGACTAAAAGTTGTAGCTGTTAAAGCTCCAGGATTTGGTGATAGAAGAAAAGCTATGCTTGAAGACATTGCTATATTAACTGGTGGCCAAGTAATTTCACAAGATTTAGGAATTAAACTTGAAAATGTTAAACTTGAAGACCTTGGATCTTGTAAAAAGATTAAAGTTGATAAAGATAACAGCACAATCGTTAGTGGTAATGGTAAAAAATCAGACATCGCAGCTAGATGTGACTCTATTAAAAAACAAGTTGATGAAACAACATCTGATTACGATAAAGAAAAACTTCAAGAAAGACTTGCTAAATTGGCTGGTGGTGTTGCAGTAATTAAAGTTGGTGGTGCAACAGAAGTTGAAGTTAAAGAAAGAAAAGATAGAGTTGAAGATGCTTTAAATGCAACAAGAGCTGCTGTCGAAGAAGGTATTGTAACTGGTGGTGGTTGCGCATTGTTATACGCTGCTCAAGATCTTGATAAAGTAAAAGCTAAAGGTGAAGATCAAAAAGCAGGTGTAGATCTTGTTAGAAGAGCATTAGAATCTCCAATTAGACAAATTACTAAAAATGCTGGAGTAGATGGTTCTGTTGTAGTTGGTAAATTGTTAGAACAAAATAAAAAAACTCACGGATATGATGCTCAAAGCGAAGAGTATTGTGATATGTTTGCAAAAGGTATCATTGACCCTGTTAAAGTTGTGAGAACTGCTCTTCAAGATGCCGCTTCAATCTCTGGATTATTAGTAACCACAGAAGCTATGATTGCCGACAAACCAGAAGAAAAAGATTCTGCTGGTGGAATGCCTGGTGGAATGCCTGGTGGAATGGGTGGTATGGGAGGAATGGGCGGAATGGGAATGTAATACGTTTCCATTTAGAGAACACTCTAAATACATACACTAAACAAAATTCAAAAAGGGCAGTTTTTACTGCCCTTTTTTTTATAGTTATAAAAATTTTGAATTAGAAAAAATTAATGTATAAGAGCCACAAATTATGAGCAAAGATATAAGAAACATCACTATAATTGCACACGTTGATCACGGTAAAACAACTCTAATTGATAACCTAATGAAACAAAGTGGTTCATTTAGAGAAAATGAGATTGTAGATGAAAGGTTAATGGACTCAGGAGAGCTTGAAAAAGAAAGAGGAATTACAATTTTAGCTAAACCAGCATCAATTAATTGGAAAGATTCTAGAATTAATATTATTGATACTCCAGGTCACAGAGATTTTGCTGCAGAAGTGGAAAGAGTTTTAAGTATGGCTGATGGTGCTTTATTATTAATTGACTCAGCCGAAGGTGTTATGCCTCAAACTAAGTTTGTCTTATCAAAAACTTTAAAACAAGGTTTAAAACCAATTGTTGTAATAAACAAATTAGACAAAACAGATCAAAGAGCCAATGAAGTTTTAGATGAAACTTTTGATTTATTCGTAAGCTTGGATGCAAATGAGAAACAATTAGATTTTCCAGTTTTATACGCAAGTGGAAGGTCTGGATGGGCTGATAAAGAGGTAGATGGTTCTAGAAAAAACTTAAACCCTCTTTTAGATCAAATTATTGATCATGTTAAACCAGCAGAATTAGATAAATTAAAACCTTTTGCAATGCTTTCTACTCTTCTTTATGCAGATAGTTTTTTGGGTAGAAGTTTGGTTGGAAAAATAGCCCAGGGAACTGCCAAAGCTAATCAGACTATTAAAGCAATAAATTTAAAAGGTGAAAAAGTAGATGAAGGAAAACTTACAAAAATTTTTAGATATGAAGGTACAAAAAAAGTTCCAATTGAAGTTGGTGAAGCTGGAGATATCGTTGTAGTTGCTGGATTAGAAAAAGCCAATGTAGCAGATACCATATGCGATCTAGAGGTCAATGATCCAATCGCTGCTACTCCCATTGATCCTCCAACTATGTCTATTACAATTACAGTAAACACATCTCCTCTAGCAGGCACAGAAGGTAAAAAACTTACCAGTACACAAATAAGAGATAGATTGCTTCAAGAAGCACAAAATAATGTTGGAATTACTTTTTTAGAAAATAAAGGAAATGATTCCTTTGTGGTAAGTGGTAGAGGTGAATTAATGTTAGAAATTTTACTTACTCAAATGAGAAGAGAAGGATTTGAGTTGACCGTAAGTCCTCCAAAAGTTTTATACAAAAAAGATGAAAATGGAAACAAACTTGAACCAATAGAAGAAATTACCATGGACCTTGATGAAGAATATTCATCAAAAATAATTGACTCAATGAATAGAAGAAAAGGGAAATTAATAGAATTAAAAGACACTGGTAAAAATAAGAAAAGATTAATATTTCATGCTCCTACAAGAGGTTTAATGGGATACACAAGTAGATTTCTAACACTTACAAAAGGAAATGGAGTTATTAATAGAATTTTTCAAGCTTATGGACCTTTTGAAGGTGAGATGGAAGGTAGAAGAAATGGTGCTTTAATTTCGATGGAACAAGGTAAAGCTGTTGCATTTGCAATATTTAATTTACAGGCAAGAGGTGAAATGTTTGTTACACATAATGATCCTGTTTATCCTGGAATGATTGTTGGATTATCACCTAAACCAGGTGACATGATTATAAATGTAATGAAAGGGAAAAAATTAACTAATATGAGAACACAGGGAACAGACGAAAATGTTGTGTTAACTCCTGTAAGAAAAATGTCAATTGCAGAACAATTAAGTATGTTAAATACTGATGAAGCTTTAGAAATCACACCTGTGTCATGTAGATTAAGAAAAGCTATTCTAGATCCACACGAAAGAAAAAGAAGCGAAAAGTCTGGCGCTGCTGCCTAATCAAACAGTTTATCAACTAAATATAAACCTAAGGCAACACATGGGCCTATTCCAAAAGCAAATAATAAAGTTCCAATTCCAACTGTCCCTCCTAAATACCAACCAATACTAACAACCGTAATTTCAAGAGTTGCTCTAACCAAAGCTATAGGTAAATTTGTTTTTTTTTGTAAACCTACCATTAAACCATCTCTTGGGCCTGCTCCTAAATTAGAGACTAAATAGATGCCACCCCCAATTCCAACTGTAATTACTGAAACTATTGCTAAGATTAATTGGTTATAATAATTAGAAGGAGTCGGAACAAATTTTATACAAAGATCAATCATTAGTGCAATTATTAAAGCGTTTAAAATGGTCGCGATACCCGGTTTTTGACCAAGTGGTATCCATAAAATTAAAACGAAGATACTTATTAAAAATGTAATCATTCCAATACTTAGGTTTACATTAAGAGAAATACCTTGGGCTAAAACACTCCAAGGAGAAGCTCCTGTAAAAGAAACAATTAATAATCCTTCACCCAAACCAAACAACATTAAACCAAAACAACAAAAAAATAATGTCGAAAATCTTGGTTTAAAATTATATGTTTTTTCAGAGCTCCAGTTTACTTTTGGTATTTTCTTTATTTTTAAAAACATTTTTTGATAAACTACTTCTATTATAAGAAAAGTCTATTAATGTAATCATTAAATGAAAAAAATTTTGATCTTAGTTTTTCTATTATTCTCCTCAAATGTTCTTGCTCATATGGATCATTACAAAAAGTACAATAAAATTGAAATGGAGATTTTTAGAAATGGTGAATTAATTGGATATAATTATTATTTTTTTACTAGAAAAGGTAATGAAACAATTATCACAAATCAAATCAAGTTTTCTGTAAAACTTTTAGGTACAACTATTTTTCAGGTTGAGGGACATGGTGAGGAAAAATATTTTAAAGATCAATTAATTTCATATAATTCTAAAACTTTACAAAATAACAAAGAAAAATTTGTAAATCTAATTTTTGATAAAGATAATAATAAATTTAATATAAAAGGCTCTTCTTATAGTGGAGAAGCTTCAATTAAAAATATAGTTGGAAATTGGTGGAATCATAAAATTTTACAAACCGATAGTCAAATTAGTCCAATTTCAGGTAGCATTAAAAAACAAGTTGTTACATTTATAGGCAAAGAAAAAATTGATCAGTATGGAAAAACTTATGAAGTAGATCATTTAAAATTAAGCTCAAAAGATATGTCTCTACCAAAAGATAAAAGACTAGATTTTGATATTTGGTATGATCGGAAAAATGCTAGAATTTTAAGAGTTTCATATTCTAGGATGGGTAATTGGGAATATCGTCTAAAAATTATTGAATAAAAAATAACAAAAATTTACTTAATAATGACATTGAAGCTACAAACATAATAAGAACAATTGAATACATTAAGGTTATAATTCTATTTTTTTTTCTTCTAAGTCTTACAAACACTTTATCATCTAAATCGGAAATATCTCTTTCTCCTATAACTGGATAATCATAACTCAACCGCCAAGTGGAATTTCCAAGTCTAGAATCCAGATTGTTAAAATAAGTTATCCAGGCAAGAACATATTTTAAAATTAAATAAAGTATTATAAGAAAAATAGTTCCTAAAATCATAGTTAATATGATCTAATTAATTCAAAAAAATTAATCACTTTTTTTTCCCCTTTGTCTTGCAATTAATTGTGTTAAAGAGTCCACCATTGTGTCTGAGGCTTTAAATATATCTACACTCCTAAATTCATGTGAAATATTTTTTTCTGGATTTGTTTTATCTTCAATTACGATACCTTCATCAGGTGAATTATTTTTTATGTAGATTAGCAATAACCACTCTTTATCTTCAGACTCATCCCACTTAATAAAAATCTCACCTGTTTCAAATCTTCTATCAATACAACGAAAGATAGACATGTTTCTAGTAATGTGTCTTTTATTTAACTGAAATACTAAACTACCTGCACTTCTATAAAAACTTTCTAATGCAAATTCAATTTTTTGTCTCGCTAAAGAATATTCTTTCTCTTTTAATAGTAAAGTTTCTCTATCTTCATCTCCCTGAAGTTTTACTCCAAGAGCTTCAACTCTTTCTTTAATTTTTTGATCTCTAATAATTCGATATTTTTCTTTAAGTTTATCAATTCTTTCTTGTAATCCTCCATAGTCTTCTCTTTTCTCTCTTAAAGAAATCTTTTCAAGTCTCTCTAATTCCTTAACCTCTCGAATTCTAAATTTTTCTATTTGCCTATCTAATCTTAATTGTTTTAAAAATTGTTTTTGTTTCTCTGCCTGTTCAATTCTTAAAAGCGCCTGTTCTTTTCTTAAAAAAAGTTTTATGTCTTTTGTTCTTTGTTTTTCTAATCTTTTTTCATCTCTTAAAGCTTGTTCCTTTATTTTAGTTTTCAATACTTCTTCTTGTTTTTTTTGTTCTTCAATTTCAATTTTTTTAGCTCTTTCTCTCTCAATTTTTTCAATTTTTATTCTTTTCTTTTCATCAGCCTTTAATATTTTATAGCTTGAAATTGTTTCAGAAATTTTATCAAAAAAACCTTGAATATATTTTTCTAAACTAAAATTTAACTTTAAATTAAACTTTGATTTTAATGATAGTTGAATTTTTACTAATTTATAAACAAAACCTTTATTTTGAACTTTATTAACTTTTATAGGTTGTTTGTTTTTTTTAAAGTTTCTTAATTTTCTTTTTTTAAATCTTTTGCTTCTAAATTTACTTACTTTATTTGCCTTTTTTAGGGTTTTTTTATATTTTTTAGTAGACTTAATTTTAGTTCTTTTTTTTTTAAACTGTTTTTTTTTTTTTGATTTTTTTTGTTTTTTTTTCATTTTCAAAGAAATCAAATTATATCAATAATTTATTTATAAATATAGTCTCTTATCATTGGAGTTGATTTATAATTTTTTGTAAGTTGAAATTGATATACAACTTGATCACCCCATTTAAATGCCATTTCACATCCTGTAAGATAAAACTCCCACATTCTAAAAAATTTTTCATCAAACATTTGAATAATTTTTTTTTTATTCCTCATGCAATTTTCTTTCCAATGTCTCAAAGTATGTGAATAATGTAGTCTCAAAACTTCAATATCAGTCACTATTAATCCTGCTTTTTCAAGAGGTGTAGTCACCTCACTTAAACTTGGTGTATAACCACCAGGAAAAATATATTTTGTAATCCATGGATGAGGATCTCTTGGGGGATTAACTGATCCAATGGTATGAATCAAGGCAACACCATCATTATTTAATAAATTTTTAATCTGACTAAAAAATTTTTTATAAAATTTTCTTCCCACGTGTTCAAACATTCCAACACTAACTATCCTATCAAATTTTTCCTTTAACTCTCTATAGTCCATTAATTTAAATTTTACTTGGTTATCTAAATTCATTTCTTTTACTTTTTGATTTGAATATTTTAATTGATTTTCAGATAATGTTATTCCTGTAACTTCACAATTCATATGTTTTGCCATATCAATCGCAAGAGAACCCCAGCCAGACCCTATATCTAAAACTTTTTGGTTAGGTTTAATATTTAATTTTTTAATTATATGTTGAATCTTATTATTTTGTGCTGTTTCTAAACTATCATTTTCATTTTTAAAATATGCGCAGGAATATTGTTTTTTTGGATCTAAAAATAAATCATATAAATCATCAGAAATATCATAATGATGTGATACGTTCATTTTAGATTTTTTAATAAAATTAAAATTTGTCAAATATCTATATGACCCCATAAATCTGTTAATTAAATAACTGAAAAAATTTAATTGTTTTCTTCCAATATTCATTAAAAACAAATCTAAAAAATCTGTAAGAGTCCCATTTTCTATAATTACATCACCATCAGTATAAGCTTCACCAAAGTACAAATCTGGACGAAATAATAATTTATAATGAAGTTTTTTATTTAAAATTTTTATTTTAATAGGGTTATTTCCTGGTTCACCTATTATGTAATCTTTTGAATTGGCATCAGTTAAGATAAAACCACCTTTTTTAAAAATCTTATTTAAAAAACTAGCTAATTGCATCTTAAGCTGCCATTCGTGATTTTAATGTAAAATTTAAATTTTTTAAATTATTTAACAAATCTTTTTCTTCAGTTGCATTTAAAAGTCTTAAAGGAGGTAAAATATTTTTATAAATTTCATTTTCCTGAGAACAGAAAGTATGTAATCCAGATATTAAATTATATTTATCAAAATTAGCTCTTACATCACATAATTTTTGATTATATAGTTGTTCTTTTCCTGAAAAAAAATCATCATAAACTTTTCTAGATAATTCTACTGTAACGTTGCAAGTGGCAGTTATTATTCCAGAACACCCTAATTGTAAACCTTTCAATAACTTTAATTCTGATCCAGGAAAAATTGAAAAATTTTCTAATTTTAGATTTTCAAATAAATTATATGAACTGTCTTTTACTCCAACTATTTGATTGGGAAATCTTTTTACAAGTTCTTTAACACATTCTATACTAAATTTATATCCACACAGTTTCTCAAAATTATAAAGAATAATCTTACATTCGGGAATTGATTTTACTATTCTAGAATAAAATTCAATAACCTCAGAATCTCCATATTTATAATAAGCTGGAGGCATAATTAAAAATTTTTTAAAATTTAAAGAAGTGGCTATTTTCAAAAAGTTAATTGTTTCACTCAATGAATTTAAACCTGTACCAATCAAATGCTTATCTTTATATTTGCTATCTGAAAGATTATCTAACAACTTAATTTTTTCTGAAATAGGTATTAATTGTGCTTGTCCTGTACTTCCAAATATTGCTGTTCCATGACATCCTTGATCTATTAACTTTTCAGCATGATCTATTGTTTTTTCAATATTTAAGCTTAAATCGGTATTAAGAACCGACATTGTAGCCGCAAATATCCCACTTATTTTTGTCATAATAAAAATTTATATAAAAAATATAACTAGTAAAGTTTATAAATACCATATGAAAATATTAGCAGTCCAAAATAGAATGGGAATTGGAGATACTGTAATTTTTTTACCATTTATAAAGGCTTTATCAAAAAAATATAATTCACCTATTAGTATATTAGTCAAAGAAAATACAAAAGCTGAACAATTTTTAGATCAAACTAATTATATTGATAAAATTCTACTTCTAGAAAGAGATCGAAATAATAATAACAAACATGGTGGTTTTTTTGGAACATTTAAATTAATAAATTATATAAAAAAATATAATTTTGATAAAATTTTTATTTTTAATTCATCTCTCAGATTTCACTTGATAGCAAAATTATGTGGAATTCCCGAAATTTACCAATATCCTTTGTTAAATAAAACTGACCAACATATTATTGATACACCAAAAAAATTTTTAAAAGATAAATTAAATATTGATGTTAACGAAAATCCTGAAATACAAATTAATAATTCAATAATTTCTAACACAATTGATAAATATAAGATCAATAAGAATGATATTAATATTCTTTTAGGCATCGGTGGTTCAGGCCCTACAAAACGAGTGCCGTCAAAAATATTTTTGACTTTTATTGATAAAATAACAAAAGTTAAAAAATGTAAGTTTTTTCTTGCGACTGGTAAAAATAGTGAGGAACAGGTTATTTTAAACGAAATACTAGAGTCAAAATATAAAAATAATTGTGTCCCTCTAGATAATTTATCAATAAAAGAAATTTTACCGATAATTAAAAATTGTAATTTGTCAATTTGTAATGACTCTAGTTTTAGTCATTTATCTGCAGCGTTGGAAATTAAAACAATAACCTTGATGGTAGACACACCAATAATTTATGGGAATTATAACTCCAAGATGTTTCCGATTATTCCCGATGGTGAAAAAATAGTTAGCCATCATACTTCTGGTAAAGATAAAATCAATCCGCAAAAAATTTTTAATAAAGTTATTGAAATTATTAATTAAGAGATATCATTTAAAACTATATCCTTTGCTTCATTTACGATTGAAGATAATCGAGAAGTTTCAGGTGAAACATCGGGATGAATTTTTTTTTGAATCTTTATATAAGCTTTGTTAACATCTTCTTTCGTAATTTTTTTATTCATATCTAAATTCAAAATTTTATAAGCCTCTGAAACAGATATAGAAGATAAGTTATTAGAATTAGACTTATTGAAAGAAAATCTTCCCGATCTTCTCAAAGTTTGAATAAGTCTAAAAAGTGATATCAATTGGAAAATAGACAATCCTTTTAATTTTAGTAATGCTAAACTTGCCAAAGTGAGAGGTAAGGTTAATAAAAACCTCCCACCCATAGCAAATAAAATTGCTAAAATTATTAATCCTAAAATTATTATAAATCTAAGACCTTTGGATATCTTTTTTGATGAAATATTGCTTATAAATTTAAGTAGAATATAAAAAATAGTCAATATAACTACTGTATAAATTATTATATTCATATATTTCTTCTCCTTTATGAAAATACCACAACTTAGAAAAAAAACAGAAATTAAATCTTGTCACAATATAACTTGGGAAGACAATTATAGCTGGATACATCAAAAAAACATCTTAGAAGTTTTAAAAGATAAAAATAAGTTAGATCCAGAGGTAAAAGAATATCTAATTCAAGAAAATAACAACACCGATTATCATTTAAAAGATACTAAAACTTTACAAAAAAAATTATTTAATGAAATAAAAGGAAGAATTAAATTAGATGATGAATCTCTACCTTATAAAGATACCCATTATGAGTATTGGACAAAAACAACAACGAAGGGAAACTACTCTATTAAATTAAGAAAAAAAATTGGAACAAATGAAACTGAAGAAATATGGAATGGAGATAAAGAAAAAGAAAAATTAAATACAGAATATTTTGGTGTTGGAGATTTAGAGGTTAGTTTAAATGATAAATATTTAGGTTATTCTCTAGATTTAAAAGGTTCAGAATACTATACGATTTATATAAGGGATATTTCTTCAAACAAATTAATAACTGAAAAAATAGAAGAAACTAGTGGAGGAATAACTTTTAGTTTAGATGATAAATATATTTTTTATTCAAAACTAGATAAATTTCATAGACCAAGAACAATTTATAGACATAAATTAGGAACTCCTGTCAAAGATGATGAATTAATATTTGAAGAAAAAAGTGAAGCATTCACTGTAGGTATTGGTTTAAGTGCAGATGATAAATATTTTTTTATTTCTACATCAGATCATAACACATCTGAGCAATATTATTTTGGAGTGAATGAAGAAAATCCAAAGCCTAAATTAATTAAAGAGAGAAAAAGAGGAATTATTTACTCAGTAAATTCTTGGGATGGTCATTTTTACAATCACACTAATGAAAATGCTGAAGACTTTAAGATTGATAAATGCAAAGATTTATCAAATCAAAATTGGGAAGAGTATATTCCTGCAAAAAATGAAGTTTTAATTGGTGGACTATCATTTTTGAATAATTGGATGATTAGAGCTGAAACTTCTAATGCGCTAAGTAAATTATTTGTAAAAGATCTAAAAAAAGATAGAGAAGAAGAATTAATTTTTACTGATGAAAAAGTTATAGTTCCGGGAATATCTTCTACTCAAAAAAAACAAGAATACTGATTTAGTTTATTTATTTTATTCATCTCCCAAAACACCAGGAAGGGCTTACCTATATAATTTGAAAACTAAAGATAAAAAGTTAGTAAAAGAGCAAGAAATTCCCTCAGGTCACAACCCTGATGATTATATTGTTGAAAGACTAGAATGTCCTTCTCATGATGGAAGAATGGTTCCAATAACGATAACACGACATAAAAAAACTAAAATCGATGGGTCTGCAAACTTATTATTATATGGATATGGATCTTATGGTAATTCGATGTCCCCAACATTTTCATCAACAAGATTAAGTTTAATTGATAGAGATATTATTTGGGTCACTGCTCATATTAGGGGTGGAATGGAAAGAGGAATGAAATGGTGGAAAGAAGGAAAGCTTCTAAATAAAAAAAATACCTTTGAAGACTATATTGCTGTTGGTAAATATTTAATTGAAAAAAAATACACTTCTAAAGGAAAAATAATTGGAATGGGAGGTTCTGCTGGTGGATTATTAATGGGAGCAGTTGTTAATCAATCTCCTGAATTATTTTTAGGAATAATTATGACTGTGCCATTTGTCGATTCACTTACTACCAATCTTGATCACTCTTTACCATTAACTGTTGGAGAATTTGATGAATTTGGAAATGCAAAAGAAAATAAAGATCATTTTGATTATATTTATTCGTATGCACCTTATAACAATATAAAAAAAATGGATTATCCCCACATATTAATCACAACCAGTTTGAGCGATAATAGAGTTTTATTTGATGAACCCACAAAATTTACTGCAAAATTAAGAGACTATAAAACTGATAATAATTTATTATTATTAAAAACTGAAATGAATGCTGGTCACGGTGGAAAATCTGGAAGAGATAGTGCTATAGAAGAGATTGCACTTGATTATGCATTTGCATTAAAAATTTCAAATCAAATTTCTTGAAAATATAAAATTAATACCCATATAAGATTGGTAAGTCGCCTAATGGGGCTTACATAAAATAACCTTGCTAACAAAGGAGGATATAATGACAAGTAAGGATCTATCTATATTCAGCTCATTAAGACCTTTTTCGGTTGGTTTTGACGATATGTTTGACCAATTCGAAAGTATGTTGGGAAATGGAAGTTTGAGTATGCAATCAAACTATCCGCCATATAACATAAGAAAAACTGGAAAAGACAACTACTCAATAGAGGTTGCTCTTGCTGGTTTTAACAAAAAGGATGTTGAAGTTGAGTTTGAAGACAATTTATTAACTATAAGAACAAAACAAGTTAATAAGTCTGAAGACAAAAATGAAGATGGTAAAATTCTTCATAAAGGCATTTCTCAAAGACAATTTGCTAAATCATTTACAATTGCAGATGATGTAAAAGTAGGTGGTGCAGAGCTAAAAGATGGTCTTTTGACAATAGCTTGTGAAAAAATTGTGCCAGAGTACAAAAAGAAAAAACTTATTGAAATTAAATAAGTGATAAACCTTGCTTGTGGGGATTTCTCCCCACAAGTTTTAAAATAATTTATTTTTTTGGTAATGTTGCATTTAGAATAAATGCTAATAGTCCTGCAGGTATTAAACCCGTCGTTAGCAATAATCCTAATTTTATTCCTAAGTCCGGCACATGTGCAACAAACTCAGGAAATGCATATAGTCCTATTCCAAAAGATAAAGATAAAGCTAAAATTAAAACGTTTCTTTGGCTCATTTCTGATTTTGAAATTAATTTAATTCCTGCACCAGCAATTAATCCAAACATAATGATAGCCGCTCCACCTATTACTGAATCTGGCATTGCAGCAATAATTCCACCAAGTTTTGGAAACAAACCTAATAAAATTAAAATAACACCAGCAACTGTACCAACGTGTCTACTAATTACTCCTGTGAATGCAACTAAACCAGCATTTTGTGAATAAGAAGTATTAGGCATAGCATTAAAAATTGATGCAAAAGCTGTTCCAACTCCATCGGCCATTATACCACCCGAAAGTTCTTTGTTGGTAGCTTCTCTATTTGCTCCACCCATTGTTGTCGCACTAATGTCTCCTATAGTTTCAATTGTTGTTACTATAGACATAAATAACATTAATATTACAGCGCCCCACACAAAGTCTATTCCGTATTGCAAAGGCATTGGTAAAGCAAACCAGTCAGCAGCTGCAATTTTTTCCCACCTAACTTCTCCAAGCATAGCTGCAACTATGAATCCAGCTACTATTCCAATTAGAATAGAGGCCGCAGACGCCATTCCTTTTCCTTTAAGATTTGCTAAAAGTGCAACTATTAAAACTGTACCAGCTATTGTTAAATGATGCCAATTAGCAAAAATTTCTGGTTTATTATTCATCAACCATACTCCACCACCAGCATACTTAAATCCAACTTTAAGAAGACTAATTCCAATCATTAATACAACTATTCCAGTTACTAACGGAGGAAACATATGTCGAATTGGTTTTAACATTTTTCCAATCCATATTTGAAAAATTCCTCCTATAAATGCAGCTGTAAATATTGCTCCTAAACCAAAAGCTTTGAACGGTAACATTATTGGAATAAAAGCAAAACTTGTACCTTGTATTATTGGTAGTCTTGAACCTATATCTTTATAACCGACTGTTTGTATTATTGTTGCCACACCAGCAGCAAACAATGCCATTTGAATTAAAAAAATCTTTTCTCCAGTCGTTACTCCAAAAACTCCAGCAACAATTAGTGGAACTGTTATGTTCCCAGCAAACATTGCAAATACGTGCTGAATACCTAAAGGTATTGACTGATTGAGTGGCAATTTTTTATTAGCAGCTCCTGAAGTAGAAACTTTTTTCTTTGCCATGTATCCTCCATTAGTTTTTTTTAAAGCTTAAAACAAATCTATTTAAATGTAAAATTATCTAAGTTTTATTTAACATGGGTTTTTGTGGATTTATTGTTCAAATTGGGTTAATTATTTTAGATACATCCACTTGATGTGAAACTTTCAATAATATTATTTTTATTTATTTCAAATTTTCTCTCACATGGTATTCCGTATTTTTTAGTTTTATATATAAAAACTTCATTACCTACTTCATTAACATAATCTTCAGTAGGATTTCCTAATTCAATTTTCAAATCATTAGCGTTTTTTCCTACAAATTGTCCGTATTTTTTATTTTCTTTTTCAGCAACTGCATCAGATTTTTCTTTTATTGTTTGACAACCTGAAAAAATTAAAAAAATTGATGTAATGATTAAAAAATTTTTAAATTTCATTAATACACTGTATCACGAAATTACAATGAATAATTAACCTCATAGTTGTAAATTTAATTAAAATAGTAACAATTGTTAGTAAATAAACACACTCTGCTAAGATTTTTTCATTCGAATCAACTAGTGTACAGAAAAATGGAGGTCTAATGTTAGATAACTACTTTAACTATAAAAAACATAAGACAGATTTTAAAACAGAAGTCGTTGCAGGAGTGTCGACCTTTTTGACAATGGCTTACATCATGTTTTTAAATCCTGTCATACTTGCCGACGGTGGGTTTGATTTTGGTGGTGTTTTTACAGCAACTGCTCTTGCAACTGCATTAGCATGTTTTATTGCTGCATTTTACGCTAAAACTTGGCCTATTGGACTTGCACCAGGAATGGGGATAAATGCATTTATCGCTTATGGTGTTTGTTTAGGTATGAAATATACGCCAGCAGAAGCACTAGGTGCTGTTTTGGTTGCGGGTGTGGTCTTCTTAATAATTTCATTAACTCCAATAAGAGCATGGTTAATAAATTCAATTCCAAAAAGTTTAAAACTTGGAATTGGAGCAGGTATTGGTCTTTTCCTTGCAATTATTGGTTTTGAACTTATGGGATTAACTACAGATAACCCAGTAACTCTTGTTCAGCTTGGAGATGTTTCTAATCCACTTTTACTTTTGGGTGCTGGTGCATTTGTTTCAATGATTGTAATGGAAAAAATGAAAATCAAAGGAAATATAATTATTGGAATAATTGTATTTAGTGCGATTGCATGGATAACTGGTTTAGGAAAATTCAATGGAATTGTTTCTTCTCCACCACCAATGACACATCTAATGACATTTGATTTAGGTGCTGCGCTAAGTGCATCGATGGTAACTGTAATTTTTACATTATTTTTTATCGATTTCTTCGATACGGCTGGGACATTAACTAGTGTTGCAAACGTATCTGGAAAAGTTGGTCCTGATGGAAAAATTAAAGACATCGAAAAAGCTATGCTATCAGACAGTGTATCTACTGTAGCAGGTGCCATGATGGGTACTTCAACAGTAACAACATATGTAGAAAGCGCAGCTGGAGTGAAGGCGGGCGGAAAAACTGGAATGACTTCACTTACTATTGGAGTTCTTTTCTTGTTATGTTTGTTCTTCAGTCCACTTGCAACATCTCTTCCTAAGGAAGTTGATGCTGCTGCTTTAATCTATATTGCAACTCTGTTTGTAAGAAATATCACAGATATTAGTTGGGATGACGCTGCTGAAGCAGGCCCTGCTGTTCTTGCAATGATAGCAATGCCATTTACTTATTCTATTTCTAATGGAATAGCTTTGGCATTTGTTTCATATGCTGCAATTAAGATTTGTACTGGTAAATTTAATGAAACTAGTCCAGCAATATGGGTTATTGCTGCTCTAAGTATAGTTAGTTTCTTAGTAGCTTAAAAAAATAAAAAGTTTTTAAAAGGGGCGGCTTTAGGGTCGCCCTTTTTTATTTTTGATGTTTTTTTTTTATTTCTTCTATTCGAATTTCTTCGTAAATTTCAAATGGTTGAACTATCCAAGGATTGTCTTTTAATTTTACTGCACAAAAATCAGGCTCAAACGATGATTTCTGTTTTTTCCAAAGTGTAGCTGTTTTGATGTCTTCAATTTTACCTTTTATTGGATCATAAGCTTTTAGCCAATCTATACTTTTATTAAAAGTAATGCCCGTATCAGATAAATCATCACAAAGTAAAATTCTACCTCCCATATTTGGTGCTATAGAACTCATTTCTCTAGAAAATACAATATCACCCTGTTCATCCTCAACCCCTTTTCCACTATAAGACTCTACCGCTAAGTAAGCACATTTCAATTTAAATACTCTACTCAAAACATCTATCATTGGCGCTGCTCCTCGCATTATACCAATTAATATTGTTGGTTTGTATCCACTTTCCTCTATTTGAATTGCAAGCTTTTCTACAGTTTCATTATATTGATTCCAGCTTACAATTAATTTTTCTGACATATCTCTCTATATAATATTAATTTTTAAAAATTAATATTAAAACTGCAAGTAAAATTAAAAGTACAATTGATGTTATTAAAATATACAACCTATGAATGTTTCTGCCTCTTAAATTGAAATAATGTCTAGCTAAGACTGAGATTACCGCTATAGCACCTAAAATTAACCAATTATATTTATGATAAACTATAAAACTATAATGGCCTGATAACATTATAAACAAAACCAAAAAAGTTGAATAATTATTGTGTATAGATCTTTGTTTTGCTGCTAAAGATAAAGTTTGATCAAATTTTTTATTTCTTTTACTGCTATTAATAATATTTGTTTGATTTGGAATAATTACTGTAAATACATTTCCAAACATATTTGTACCTATTACTAAACCAACGCTTAAAAATGCAAATTTTGCTCCATATACTTGGTTAAATCCATATGATAATAAAATAAGTAAAATAAAAATAGTTAAAACAAATAAAACATTATTTTTTATAAGGTTTGATTTACACAAAAAATCATAAACCAACCAAGATATAATTAGTGAAAATATAGAAAATATTATTGCTGTAGAAGGTAAAATTTCTAAAACTTTTTTATCTACCATCAATATACCTGAATTATAGTAATAAATTACACCAAGTAATAAAATTCCAGTTATAAATGTTAAGTAACTTTGCCATTTAAAAATTGTAAGGCTTCTTAAATAATTTTTTGGTGGTGATATTTTTAATCTAGAAAGTTTATAATAATAACCTGAATGCATAAGATAACCCTCGCCATCAACATCTTTGCTTGATATTTTTTTATTTAATTTATTGTCTAAATAATTAAATAAAAAACTGTTTCCTACCCATAATATTGCAAATAGTACATGGCCCCATCTTAAAGTGAGTTCTAACCATTTCATTGAGTAAGATAAAACTTCCATTAATATTTAATTTTGTCTTTTTTATTTTCCCAAATTTTAAATGCTTCTAAAGCCTCTTCCCTATGCATTTGGAACATTTTAATTTTTCTATTTTCTAAATCTTTATTGATTTCAGAATAAATAAATGAATCATCAAAATCTATACTCTTGGCGTCTATTCTGGTGTTTGCATAAAAAATATTTTCGATTCGTGACCAGTATATTGCTGATAAACACATTGGACATGGTTCACAACTTGAATATAGGTCACATCCAGAAAGATTAAATGTATTCAATTTTTTACATGCATCTCTAATTGCAACTATTTCTCCATGCGCTGTTGGATCATTATTCATTGTAACTTTATTAGAACCTTCTGCAATAATCTTCTTATTTTTTACAATAACAGAACCAAATGGGCCTCCCGTGGATTTTGCACTTTCAATAGAAAGTTCAATTGCTCTCATCATAAAAATATTTTTTTGGCTCATAATTAATTTTTTTTTAATTTGTTTATACTTAATAAAATTTTTTCAGGTGTTGCTGGGGCATCCAAATTAGGTATTTTTCTGTAATTTGAAGTTGAAGCTATTGCATCTTTTATAGCAAAAAAAACACTCATAGCTAACATTAAAGGTGGCTCTCCAGTAGTTTTGGATTTATTAACTACTTCCTCTTTATTTTTTCCCTCTTTATAAATTTTTACATTAAACTTTTTAGGCATATCGCTAACAGCAGGAATCTTATATGTTGAAGGAGAAAAAGTAGTTATTTGTCCATTGGGTTTCCAATTAACCTCTTCCATAGTAAGCCAGCCCTGACCCTGAACAAAACCTCCTTCGATCTGACCAAGTTCTAAAGCTGGATTAATAGCATTACCTGCGTCATGCAATATATCAACTTTATCTATTATATTTTCACCAGTTAAGGTGTCGAGTGTCACTTCAGTTACAGCTGCACCATAACAAAAATATAAAAATGGTCTTCCATAAAATTTTTGTTTGTTAAAATTAATTTTTGGAGTGGAGTAAAATCCATTTGAAGAAAGAGATATACGATTTAAATAAGCCTCTTGAACAATATCATTAAATTTAAAAATATATTTCCCTATGAAGATTTTTTCATTTTTATAAACCACATTTTTTTTAGCTGATATTTTATATTTATTTTTTATAAATTTTTCTAAATTTAATTTGATTTTTTTAACAGCATCTAAAGCAGCCGCTCCATTAAGATCAGTTGTAGATGAAGCTGCACTCGCAGAAGTATTTGGCACCTTAGATGTATTTGTTGATGAAATTTGAACTTTTTCATAAGGAATGCCAAACGATTTTGAAACTAATTGAGCTATTTTTGTGTGAGTCCCTTGACCCATTTCAATTCCTCCATGATTTAAATGTACACTACCATCAGTATAAATATGAACCAAAGCTCCAGCTTGGTTTAAATGGATTGTAGTAAAAGATATGCCAAATTTTACAGGTGTAATAGCAATCCCTTTTTTTTTATATTTGTTTTTTAAATTAAATTTTTTTATTTTAGAATATCTTTTCTTGTAATTTGATTTCTTTATCAATTTATTAAATATTTCATTAATCACATTATCTTCAATTTTCATTCCATAATGTGTGATATTTCTTCTATTTTTTTTGTAAAAATTTTTTTTTCTTATTTCTAAAGGATCTTTACCTAGATATCTTGAAATATTATCAATGATATTTTCAATAGACATCATTCCTTGATTTCCTCCAAACCCTCGAAATGCCGTTGAAGTAGAAGTATTCGTTTTACAAAGATAATTTTGTACTTCTAAATTTGGAATAAAATAAGCATTGTCAATGTGTAAAAGAGCTCTTTCATTTATTGCTAAGGACAAATCGGGTGACATTCCACATTTTGATGAAAGTTTTAATTTTAATGATTTTATTTCTCCTTTATCGTTAAAACCAACTTCATAGTCTGAAAAAAATTCATGTCTTTTTCCAGTTATGACAATATCGTCGTCTCTATCTAGTCTAAGTTTAACTGGACATTTAGTTTTGTGGGCAAGAAGTGAACAAATACTTGCTGTCATAAAGTTAGTTTCCTTTCCTCCAAAACCACCTCCTATTCTTCTTACCAAAACTGTTATTGAATTACTTTTTTGATTTAACATCTTAGCAACTATTTGTTGAGTTTCAGAAGGATGTTGTGTTGAACTATAAATAACCATATTATTATCTTCATTAGGAATAGCAAAAGCAGCTTGTCCTTCTAAATAAAAATGTTCTTGGCTACCGGTAGTAAAATTTCCTTTAAGCCTATGTTTAGAGTTTGATAGAGCTTTGTTTGGATGCCCTCTTTTAATTTTTCTTACTTTAAAAAGTAATTTTTTTTTTGCCAAAGAATCTTTTATTGTAACTATAGGTTTCAATTCTTTATAATAAACTTTTGCCTTTAAAACTGCTTTTCTAGCAAACTCTGTGGATAAAGCAGCTACTGCAAAAAGAGGTTGTCCATAAAACTCAACTTTTTTATTTACAAATATAGGATCACCATCAAAAACTGGTCCTACATCATTACGACCAGAAATATCTTCAGAAGTAACAACAGAAATAACTCCCTCACTTGATATTACATTTCTTAAATCTATCTTTTTTATTATTGCATGAGCTTTTTTACTCCATCCTATTGCTCCATAAAGTGTACTGTCAGGTTCTTTGATATCGTCAGTATATTCCGCAAATCCACTAACATGTTTGTAAGCACTGTCATGAAGTCTCTTTTCACTGAAATATTCTTGTTTTTTCATAATTAACTTAGTCTTATTAATTTATTTGATTTAGTTTCTAAAAAGAACTTTAGTAATAAATTTTGTGCAACTTCTAATCTATATTGTTTTGATGCTCTCATATCATCAATAGGATTAAAATCTTTTTTTAATAAATTTTTAGCTTTTTCAAAAATATCCTCCGAAAATTTAGAATTTAATAGAAATTTTTCACATTTAACTGCTCTTTTAGGAATTTCTGACATTCCACCAAATGCAATAAAAACATCTTCAATCCTTTGATTTTTTACTCTGAAATTAAAAGAAGCACAAACTGATGAAATATCATCATCGAATCTTTTTGATATTTTGTATGCTTTAAATTTGTTATTTTTATAAATAGGAATTTTTATAGATTTTATAAATTCTCCTGTTTTAAGTCTTGTCTTTCTATACCCAATAAAGAAATCTTTAAGAAAAATTTCTTTATTTCTTTTTTTTGCCTGTATTAATATCCGAGTATTTAAAGAAAGAAGTAAAGGCAAGGTATCTCCTATGGGTGAAGCTGTAGCAATATTTCCGCCTATTGTTCCCACATTTCTTATTTGAACAGATCCATATCTTCTTAATATATTATTAAAGTCAGGATAATATTTTAAAATAAATTGTTCAACTTGTATAAGTGGAGTTGTTGCTCCAATATTAATTTCATTATTTATAATTTTTATAAAATTTAGTTCTTTAATATTATTTAAATAAATTATGTTTTTTATTTCTTGTCTATTTTTTGTAACTATTAAAGATAAATCTGTTCCACCACTTAAAAAATTTGGATTGGGATTTTGTTGGATTATTTTTTTTAATTCATTAACTGTTTTTGGAGCAAAATATTTTTTATTTTTATGTTTAATAATAATATTTTTATTATTAATTTTTTTTAATAATTTAATAATTTTTGAATTATTGCGATCAAAATCATCATAACTATTTTTTTTTTTTAAACTTCTAGCAGCATCAATTATAGGTCTATAACCAGTACATCTGCATAAATTTCCTGATATAGCATCTTTAATATTTTCTTCATTTTTATTATTTTTGTTTTTGTACATAGCAAAAATGGACATAACAAAACCAGGTGTACAAAATCCACATTGAGATGCATGATATTTTGCCATTGCCTCTTGAACAGGATGATAAGAACCATTTTTTGAAACTAAATTTTCAACAACTATTAGTTGTTTTCCATGCAAAGTGGGTGTGAAGGATATACATGAATTAATTGCTTTGTATTTAATTTTTTTATTTTCTAATTCTCCTAGCACTATTGTACAAGCACCACATCCACCTTCCGCACAACCTTCTTTGGTGCCTGTTTTTTTTAATTCTTCTCTTATAAAATTAAGTATAGTTTGATTTGGGTCAGGATTTTCCAATTCAATTAATTTATTTTCATAAATAAATTGAACTTTGTTTGCGCTCACTTAAGAACCTCTATAAGTAGAATAACTCCATGGAGAAACAAGTAATGGAACATGATAATGTTCTTTTGAATTTGAAATACCAAACCTAATAACCACATCATCTAAAAAAGGTAATTCATCTGATTTTGATATATTTTTAAAATATTCTCCTATAAAAAAAATTAACTCATATTTACCATTCAAAAACTTTTCACCTTCGAGCAATGGTTTATCAGATCTTCCATCTTGGTTTAGAATTATTGTATTTTTTTTTTCTTTTTGATTATTCTTAAGATAATATAATTCTACCTTTATACCTGATCCTGGCTTACCAGAATAAACATCTAAAACATGAGTTGTTAATTTTGTCATACTATTAGTTATATACTATACAAATATTCTATAAATAATATATTAAAACATACATTAAGAGACATAAATGAAAATTACAAAAGATCTCAACACACTTACAAAAAATGAGTTCATCACAATTTTTGGAAGTATATTTGAAAAATCTGAATGGATTGCTAACGATACTTTTAAACTAAAACCTTTTAAAAACTCCAAAGATTTAGTCGATAAAATGATAAATATTTATGACTCTTGTTCAGTAGATAAAATATTAAAAATATTAAATTTA
>CACFTS010000002.1 GCA_902569285.1 uncultured Pelagibacteraceae bacterium
CATAGAAGAAGAATAGAAGCTTGTGATACAATCGTTCTAATTGCACCTATTTGGAATTTTAGAATGCCTGCAATAGTAGAAGGATGGATAGATAAAGTGTTATCTCCTCCTTGGGCATTTAGATTTAAAAAGCTTTTTGGAAATTATGGGTATCCAATTGGTAATTTAAAAGGAAAAAAAGCAATAGTGTTTTGTACTTATGGCTCTCCTCAATTTGCAATTAGAACCTTTTTTCTAAATATGCCAACTAAAAGACTACGAAGAGGAGTATTTAATATATGCGGCATAACGGATGTAACCTATAAAAGATACTTTGCTGTACCATTTGTAGGAGATGCAAAAAGAAAAAAATTTTTAGAGGATGTCAAAAAAACTGCAATCAATATTTAATTTTTTAATCATATTTTTTATTTCAATATCATTTTCTAAAGCAGAATTAATAAATCCAAAAAGTGATATTAAACCATCTGAAGTAGTTAAAATTCAATTACTTGGACTTCAAAAAAATGACAATGACTTTAAAGATAGTGGGATAGAACAAACTTGGAATTTTGCACATCCAAACAATAAAAAAAATACTGGCCCTTTCCCTAAATTTAAGATTATGATTAAGGGAAATTCTTATAAAATGCTTTTAAATCATTTAAGTCATACAATTACAAAACTTGGAAGTGGTGACAAATGGGCTAAATTTGAGGTCGTAATATTGGATAAAGAGAAGATCTATCATAAATTTAATTGGCAAGTTGAAAAATATACTATGGAAGGACCTTTAAAGGATTGTTGGTTAACAACTATAGTTTCTAATCCTATTCCTCTAGGAAGTTTAATTTGATTGGTTGTAGATAAAATTTTGTATCGTTATTAATAAAAATTTAGTAGAAATCGCTTAATGAAATCTAAAGCAAAAGTTGTTGTCGTAGGAGGAGGAGCGGTAGGAGTTAGTACGCTTTATCATTTAGCAAAAAAAGGTTGGTCCGATGTAGTTCTTTTAGAGAGAAAAGAATTAACTTCAGGTTCTACTTGGCATGCTGCAGGGCTACTCCCATTATTTAATATGAGTTATTCTGTAGGACAGCTTCACAAATATGCTGTTGATCTTTATAAAAAATTAGAAGAAGAAACAGGAAAAAATGTTGGCTTTAGTGTTGTATCGAATATCAGATTAGCAAGCACAAAAGAAAGAATGGAAGAATACCATCAGTACGCTGGTGTTGCAAAAACAATAGGTGTTAAAGTTAATTTTTTAAAACCTGAACAGGTAAAAGAAATTTGGCCTTTATGTAATACAGAAGGCTTAATTGGAGCAATACAACATCCTGAAGATGGATATATTCAGCCAGCAGATTTAACACAAGCTCTAGCAACAGGCGCAAGAAATTATGGAGCAGAAATTTATAGAAACACTGCTGTTATAGGAATTAAACAAACTAAAGATGGTTGGGTAGTAGAAACAGACAAAGGTACAATTGAATGTGAACATGTAGTTTCTTGTACAGGAAACTTTGCTAGACAAACTGGTCAAATGGTCGGATTAGAAATTCCAGTTATACCTGTAGAACATCAATACATTGTAACCGAACCTCATCCAGAAATTGTAAAAAGAAAAAAAGAAGGTAAGCCAGAAATGGGTGTTCTTAGAGATAGCGATACTCAATGGTACATGAGAGAAGAAGCGGGAGGTTTAATATTAGGGCCTTATGAAAAAGGTGCTCCATGTTGTTATGTAGATGGACCTTCAAAAGATTCAGAATACGAATTATTTCAAGAAGATTTAGAAAGACTTGCTCCACACATTGAAGGAGCTATTCATAGGGTTCCTGCTTTTGGAGAAGTGGGAGTTAAAAAAGTTTATAATGGTGCAATCTGTTATACACCTGACGGTAACCCGATAGTTGGACCTGCTTGGGGATTAAAAAACTTTTGGATTAATGAAGGACATAGTTTTGGAATTACAGCAGCAGGCGGTGCTGGATGGCAACTTGCAGAATGGATTATAGATGGCGAACCAACTGTAGATATGCTTGGGGTAGAACCTAGAAGATATGGAGATTATTGTTCAAAATCTTATTTAAAAGAAAAAAATGAAGAAGCTTATAGAAATGTATTTACTATTCATTTTCCAGATGAAGAAAGAGAAGCAGCAAGACCTTTAAGACAAGCTCCTTGTTACGATAGAATGAAAAAATTAGGAGCTGTATTTGGTCAAAAATTTGGATGGGAAAGGCCAAATTTTTTTGCAACAGATGGAATGGAACAAAAAGATGATTGGTCTTTTAGAAGATCTAAATGGTTCAAAGCAGTAGAAAAAGAGTGCAAAAATGTTAAAGAAAACGTAGGTCTTTTAGATATGTCTGCTTTTGCAAAATGCAGAATTAAAGGACCAAAAGCAGAAGAATTTTTAGATTATTTAGTTGCAAACAAACTTCCAAAAAAAATTGGCAGAGTAAATTTATGTCACGCTCTTAATACTAAAGGCGGAGTTCATTCTGAATTTACAATAATGAAAGAAGCAGAAGATAGTTATTATTTAGTTTCAGCTGGAGCTTTTCAAAGATTAGATCATGATTGGATACAAAAATGGATGCCGAAAGATGGATCAGTTCAATTTGAAAATATAACAAATGCTGTTGGGGTTTTAGTTATTGCAGGACCTAAAGCGAGAGATTTAATGAATAAAGTTTCTAAAGATGATTTTTCTAATGAAAACTTTAAATGGTTAAGTTCTAAGAAAGTAGATATAGGTTATGCACCGTGTACTGCTATTAGAGTAAATTTTGTTGGAGAATTAGGTTGGGAACTTCATCATCCGATTGAATATCAAAATCATATTTTTGATAAGTTAATGGAACAAGGCAAAGATCTTGGTTTAAAACCATTTGGCATTAGAGCCATGAATAGTTTAAGAGTTGAAAAATCTTATAAACTTGTTGGCACCGAATTATCTATTGAATACTCACCTTATGAATCTGGTCTTGATAGATTTATTCATCCAAATAAAGGAAACTTTATAGGTTTAGAAGCATTAAACAAATGGAGAGAAAAAGGTTTCCAAAATAAATTAGTAACAATGGAAATTCATAATGTTACAGATGCAGATGTATTAGGTAACAATCCAATTTATAAAGATGATAAAGTAGTTGGAAGAGCAACTGGAGGAGATTTTGGTTTTAGATTAAATAAATCTATAGCAATCGGAATGGTTAAACCCGAGATTGCGACAACTGGACAAAAATTAAAAATTGATATTTTAGGAAAAATGCATGATGTTACAATTTTGGATGAAAGCCCTTACGATCCAGAGAATAAACTATTAAGAGCATAATGAAAATATTAGTCGCCGTTAAAAGAGTTATTGATTACAACGTTCAAATTAGAGTTAAAGAAGATGGAACTGGTGTAGTTACTGACAATGTAAAAATGTCTACCAACCCTCCTGATGACAATGCTATTGAGGAAGCGGTAAAAATTAAAGAAGCTGGAAAAGCAACAGAAATAGTTGCAGTTACAGTAGGTGAAGAAAAAGCCCAAGAGACAGTCAGAAAAGCTTTAGCTGTTGGTGCTGATAGAGGAATTCATGTTAAAGTTGATGGAATAGTTGAACCATTGGCAGTATCTAAAATTTTACAAAAAATTGCAGATAAAGAAAAACCTGATTTAATTTTTATGGGTAAACAAGCTATTGATGATGATTGCAATCAAACAGGACAAATGCTTGCAGCTCTTCTAAATTGGCCACAAGCTACCTTTGCTTCAAAAATTGAAGTTAAAGATAAATCGTTAGAAGTTATAAGAGAAGTGGATGAAGGATTAGAAACAATAGAAGTTAATGTTCCAGCAATAGTAACCTGTGATTTAAGATTAAATGAGCCTAGATACGCATCTTTGCCGAATATAATGAAAGCGAAAAAGAAACCTGTCGAACAGATTAATTCATCAGATTTAGGAATTGATACAAAACCAAGAATAGAACAAATAAAAGTTGAAGAACCGCCAAAAAGAAAAGCAGGAATTAAAGTAGCAAATGTAGCTGAATTAGTTGAAAAATTAAAAAATGAGGCAAAAGTAATATAATGTCGGCATTATTGATAGCAGAGCATAATAATAAAGAAGTAAAACCTTTTACTTTAAATGCAATAACAGCAGCATCACAAATTGATAAAGACTTACATGTACTTGTTATAGGTAATAAATCGGAAGAAGTAGCAAAATCTATATCTCAAATACCAAATGTAAAAAAAGTTATACACGTAGATAATGAAATATATGAAAATTTTTTAGCAGAAAACTTTACTTCTGTAATAGTTAAACAAGCTGAAAATTATTCACATATAGTTTGTTCAGCAAATACATTTGGAAAAAACTTAATGCCAAGAGTAGCTGCATTACTAGATACTTCTCAGGTAAGTGATATAATAAAAGTTATATCAGCAGATACATTTTTAAGACCAATTTATGCAGGAAATGCTTTTGCTACAGTAAAAAGTTCAGACTCTAAAAAATGTATAACTATTAGACCAACTTCATTTGACCCTGCAGCAACTTCAGGAGGATCTGCAGAAATTGTTAAGGCTGATGCAGGAGAAACAAACACTTTTATAAAATTTATTAAAAGAGAGGAAGTTAAATCAGATAGACCTGAACTTGGAACAGCTAGAGTAGTTATATCTGGTGGAAGAGGAATGGGAAGTGGAGAAAATTTTAAACTTATCACTGAAATTGCTGATAAATTAAATGCAGCCATTGGAGCATCACGTGCAGCCGTTGATGCAGGTTATATTACAAACGATCATCAAGTAGGCCAAACTGGAAAAGTAGTAGTACCAGATTTATATATTGCCGTTGGAATTTCAGGTGCAATTCAACATCTTGCAGGAATGAAGGAAAGTAAAGTCATTGTTGCTATAAATAAAGATGGTGAAGCTCCTATTTTTAGCGTTGCAGATTATGGTTTAGAAGCAGATTTATTCGAAGCGCTTCCTCAATTCTTAGAAGAACTAAGTAAATTAAATACTATACAAAAATAACAAATACTGTAAAAAATTAGTATGTCCAGAGAAGTGATGGAATACGATGTAGTAATCGTAGGTGGCGGGCCATCAGGGCTTTCAACTGCAATTAAATTAAAGCAGTTAAATCCAGATATTAATGTCTGCCTTTTAGAAAAAGCATCGGAGATTGGTGCTCATATATTGTCAGGAAATGTTTTTGAAACAAGAGCTTTAGATGAACTGTTTCCTAATTGGAAGGAACTAAACGCTCCAATAAAAACCAAAGTAAATAAAGAAAAATTTTTATTTTTAGGAAAGACAAAATCCTTAAGTTGGCCTACTTGGTTACTTCCTAAAGTTCAACATAATCATAACAATTATATTATTAGTCTTGCAAATTTATGTAGATGGTTAGCGGAACAAGCTGAAGCATTAGGAGTGGAAATATTTCCAGGTTTCCCTGCAAGTGAAGTTTTATATAACGAAGATGGTTCGGTTAAAGGAATAGCTACACAAGATATGGGTTTAGATAAAGATGGAAATAAAAAAGATAGTTTTGAGTCTGGAATGGAACTTCATGGAAAAGTTACTGTATTCGCTGAAGGTTGCAGAGGTCATTTAGGAAAACAATTAATTAAAAAATTTGAATTAGACAAAGGTAAGAATCCTCAACAATATGGAATAGGTTTTAAAGAAATTTGGGAAGTTAAAGAAGAAAAACATGAAGAAGGTCTTGTAATGCATACAGCAGGTTGGCCACTTGATAAAAAAACTTATGGAGGAAGTTTTGTATACCATGCTGAAAACAAACAAGTATTTCTTGGTTATGTTATTGGATTAGACTATAAAAATCCTCATTTATCACCATTTGATGAATTTCAAAGATTTAAAACTCATCCATCTATAAAAGTAATTCTTGAAGGTGGTAAAAGAATTTCTTACGGAGCCAGAGCCCTTATAGAAGGAGGTTTACAAAGTTTGCCTCAAATGTATATGCCAGGTGCATTGTTAGTAGGATGCGATGCGGGAACATTAAACACACCAAAAATAAAAGGTTCTCATACTGCAATGAAAAGCGGAATGATTGCAGCCGAAACTATTATTGATTATTTAAAAGAAAATAAAAGTTTATCATCTTACGAAGATAAATTTAAAAAAAGTTGGGTATATGAAGAATTGTATGCAGCAAGAAATGTAAAACCTAGTTTTAGCTGGGGTTTAATTTTAGGAATAATTTTTACAGGTATAGATCAAATTTTATTTAGAGGAAAATTGCCTTTTACTTTAAAACATAAACATGCAGATCATGAAACTTTAAAACCTGCAAATGAAATGCCTAAAATTGATTATCCAAAACCAGACAATGTAATAACTTTTGATAAAACTAGCTCAGTATATTTAACAGGAACAAATCATGCAGATAATCAACCTGTTCATTTACAATTAAAAGATAAAGATTTACCGATAAAATATACTTTAGAAAAATTTGCTGAACCTGCACAAAGATACTGTCCAGTTGGTGTTTATGAGATTCAAAATGAAAATAATGTAGAAAAATTTGTTATAAATTCTCAAAATTGTATTCATTGTAAAACTTGTGATATAAAAGAACCTTCACAAAATATTACCTGGGTAACTCCTGAAGGTGGGGGTGGACCTAAATACGGCAATATGTAATTAAGAAAGATCTATTGCAAGTTTTTTTAATTTTTCGATTGGAACAACTTTAAGAGTATTTTCGTGAGTTTTTTTTAAATATACTGAGCATCCTTTGCCTGCTTCTATTGCTTTAGCAACCCAACCTGCACATACACACCAATTGTCTCCATCTTTTAATCCAGGAAAGCCAAATTCCGGATGAGGAGTTATCAAATCATTGCCAGCTTCTTTGCACCATTCTAAAAATTCATTATTAACTTTTACACAAACTGTATGAAGCCCATGATCATTTTGGTCAGTATTACAACATCCATCTCTAAACCAACCAGTTAAAGGATTGTTAGAACACTCTTCTAAATCTTCACCTAAGACATTTTTTTGCATTTATGTACCAAAAATGTTGAAAACTTTGTCATCTATTTTTGCATTAAAAGAAATAGATCTTCTTTCTTCTTTGGTATTTTTAAAAGGATAAACTGTATGCATAAGATAATGAGGAAAAAAATAAAAATCACCAACTTTAGGTATTATTTCATATCTTGCCTCAGACAAAAACATCCTGTTCCCATGAATTAATTCTAAGTTTCCACCCCTATAATCTATTTTATCATCTTGAACAGGTTTACCAAATGATTTTGGTACTTTTAAAAAACCAGCACCTGAAATGTGTCCCGTATGACAGTGCATAGGATTATATTCATTTTCAAATTGTCTCACCACCCAAGTTTCAATTAATTTAAATTGAGAAATTTTATTTCCAGTTTCAATCATTACCCATTTAGCAGCACACGATGATAAAAAATTAATCCATCCACTTTCTTCAGCTATTTTTCTATCTAATTTAAATTCTTGTGTTACATCACCAGCAAGACCTCTTCCCACATTAAGATTCTCAGATTTAGTTTTATCTTCAACCACACTATCAATAAATTCATTGATTTTTAATATTGTATTTTCTGGAATTCTTACTTTAAAAACTGATGGACCAAAGTGTTTAATAAGTTCATAATTTATTTGCATGTTTATATTTTTGTAGGGTTGGGTTGACCTTTGTAAACTTTTTCTGGATCGAATTTTTTTTCTTTTTCTTCAAACTTCATTTCAATTTTTCTACCATTTTCTATTTTTTCAATTGGAATAGATCTATAAAAACAAGATTTATATCCAACATGACAGCTTGCACCGTCTCCTATATCCACAGTTAACCATACTGCATCTTGATCATCATCGATTCTTATTTCTCTAACTTTTTGAACGAAACCACTGGTTTTACCCTTATGCCAAATTTGCTTCCTTGACCTACTCCAATAGTGAGCTTCTTTTGTTTCAATAGTTAATTTAAGAGCTTCAACATTCATATATCCATGCATTAAAACTTCTTTTGTATTAGCACACGTTGTCACGACCGGGATTAAACCATCATTGTCAAATCTTGGTGATAATAAATTGCCTTCTTCTATTTCAGCGACATTTTCTCTTTTTTTGAACATATTAAGTTATTATGTAGCACATATAGGTATATTTTAAATATTTTAAAATTATGAAATTATAGGTATAAAACCTTCAATGAAACTAGTTAAAGATACAAATTTTGAAAAAGAAATCAAAAAGATTTCAGACAAAGAAGCTGAAGAAGCTTTTAAAACAATCTTAGCATGGATCGGTGAAGATCCTGCTAGAGAAGGTTTATTGGAAACTCCAAAAAGAGTTGTAAAAGCTTTTAAAGAATATTTTAAAGGATACAAAGAAGATCCTAGTCAGGTTTTAGATAAAACTTTCGGTGATGTAGAAGGATACGATGATATGGTTGTACAAAAAAATATTTCAGTACAAAGTCATTGTGAACATCATATGGCACCTATCATCGGTCTGGCTCATGTAGCCTATATACCAAAAAAGAGAGTGGTAGGTTTAAGTAAACTTGCAAGATTAGTTGAGGTTTTTTCAAAACGACTACAAACACAAGAGAAACTTACTATGCAGATTGCGAATACACTAATGGAATCTTTAGACGCAAAAGGTGTAGCGGTAACTATAGACTCAACACATCAGTGTATGACTATGAGAGGTATAAAAAAGGAACAAGCTACAACAGTCACAAATTATTACTTGGGTCAATTTAAAGAGGATCTTAGTTATCAAAATAGATATTTAAGATTTATTAGTATTGTAAAAGAATAAAGTGTCAGAACAATTTAAAGCATTAATCTTAGACCAAAAGGGTGAAGAGTTTACAAGAGAAATAAAATCAATCGACAAAAGTTTTCTAAAGCATGGTGATGTAACAATAAAAGTAGATTACTCTGATCTTAATTTTAAAGATGGAATGATTTTAAAAAATGGAGGAAGATTAGTTAAAGAGTTTCCACATATTCCAGGCATAGATTTTTCAGGAACAGTATTAGAGAGTGAAAATTCAAAATTCAAAAAAGGTGACGAAATAATTTTAACAGGATTTAGAGTAGGTGAAATTTTTTATGGAGGTTACTCTCAAATAGCCAAAGTTAATGGAGACTTCTTAGTTAAAAAACCAAAAAATTTAACTAGCAAACAAGCAATGATACTTGGAACAGCTGGATTTACTTCTTTAATGAGTGCATTTGCAATTAAAGCTAGAGAAGAAATTTTATTAGGTGAAAAAGTTAATAATGTTTTAGTAACTGGAGCAACAGGTGGTGTTGGAAGTGTTGCAGTGATTATATTAAATAAAATGGGTTACAATGTAACTGCAGTAACTGGAAAAGATTCTAAAGCAGATTATTTAAAATCTTTAGGTGCCAAAAGTGTTGTAAACCGAGCTGAATTTGACAAAGATCCAAGACTTATTGATAAAGGATTATGGGATGGTGTTGTAGATACTGTTGGAGGTAAAATATTAGCAAATGCAATAGTTCAAACAAATCCAAACGGAATTATTACAGTTTGTGGAAATGCCAATACAAACGAACTTAATACAAATGTAATTCCATTTATGCTTAGAGGAATAAAACTTTGGGGAATAGATTCTGCAAATTGCAGTATTAAAAGAAGAGAATTTATTTGGAATGAAGCAGTAAATTTAATTGATTTTAGTTTATTAGAAAAATCTATTCAAACAGTTAGCTTAGAAGAATTAATTGAAATTTATCCTAAAATATTAAAAGGTGAAATTTCTGGAAGAGTTTTAGTAGACTTAAACAAATAATGGATTGGGATAAATTAAAGATATTTCACGCAGTTGCAGAAGCAGGTAGTTTTACTAACGCAACAATTAATTTAAATCTTAGTCAATCAGCAATTAGTAGACAAATCCAATCACTAGAACAAGACTTAAAAGTCCAATTATTTGAAAGACATGCTAGAGGTCTAACACTTACAGAAAATGGCGAATATGTATTTAAAACAGCTCATGAAGTTATTAGTAAATTAAAGGAAGTTGAAACTTCACTGGGTGACCAAAAAAATAAACCTACAGGAAAACTAACTATTACTACTGTTAGAAGCTTTGGAACTCACTGGTTAACACCAAGAATCCAAGAGTTTATGCGTCTAAACCCAGAAATAGAGGTCGAACTGGTTTTTGATGATAAAGAGTTAGATTTGAGCACCAGACAAGCAGATATAGGTATTTTCATGAGAAGACCTAAACAACTTAATTATATTCAAAAAAAACTAGTTGATATTAAATACTATATATATGGATCAAACAAATATTTAGAAAAACATGGGATGCCTAAAACAATTGCTGATTTAAATAAGCATAAATTTATTTCTTTTGGAAAAGGTGCTCCTTCACCAGTTTATAATCCTGACTGGGCCTTAAAACTTGGTATGCATGATGGTAAAAAAAGAAAATCTATAATGAAAGTAAATAGTGTAATGGGACTACTTTTAGCTGTAGAATCTGGTGTTGGTCTTGCAGCATTACCAGAATATTTAGTGAGCAATTCAAATAATGTTATTAAAGTATTACCTAAATCCGAAGGCCCTATAACCGAGGCTCATTTTGTTTACCCTCAATCGCTCAAAAACACAGCTAGAGTCCAGGCTTTTAGAAACTTCTTATTCAGTAAAATAGGCGACTGGAAAGCCTAAATAATCTTAATACAACTCTTGGTTTAGGGTGCGACATACTTGCGATTGATAATCATTCTCATTGAGAATAGTTATCATTCTCAAATAAACTTAAAAACAGGAAATTAATGAAAAAAATATCAATATTAGCATTGATCACATCTTTATTTGTATCAGCTGTTGCTGTTGCAAATGAAGTTAATGTTTTTAATGCAAGACACTATAAAGCGGATGCAGAGCTTTATTCTAAGTTTACAAATAAAACAGGAATTAAAGTTAATCTGATAAATGGAAAATCAGGTGCCTTAGAAAAAAGAATAATTGAAGAGGGTGCTGATTCTTCTGCAGATCTTTATATCACTGCTGATGCTGGAAGATGTGGTGCAATGGATGCAAAAGGTCATCTTCAAAGTGGCTTAACATCTGCAGCTATAAAGGCTGCTGTTCCAAAAAGCTTTAGAACGAGTAAATGGGTTGGAATAGCAAAAAGAGCTAGAATAATTTATTATTCACCTGAAAGAGTTACTGGTGCTGAATTATCTGGTATGACTTATGAAGGTCTAGCTGATCCTAAATGGAAAGGTAGATTAGTAATAAGAAAATCTAGTAACATATATAATAAATCTCTTGTAGCTTCATTAATTGAGAATAATGGAAAAAAAGCTACAGCTGAATGGGCAAAAGGAGTTGTTGCAAATATGGCTAGAGACTCTAAAGGAAATGATAGAGCTCAGATCATGGCAGTAGCAGCAGGAGAAGCTGATATTGCAGTAGCTAATACTTACTATTTAGCACTAATGTTGTCTGGTAAAAAAGGTGCTGAGCAACAAGCAGCTGCTAAAAAAGTTAAAGCTTTCTTCCCTAATCAAAATGGCAGAGGAACGCATATGAATGTTAGTTGTGCAGCCTTAGTAAAAGGAGCACCTAATAAAGATAATGCTGTTAAACTTGTAGAGTTTTTATTAACTCCACAATCTCAAGAGCACTTCACTAACAATACATTTGAGTTTCCAATGATTGATGGTGTTTCACCAAGTCCATTAGTAGTAAATAACTTAGGATTAGATTTTCAACAAGATATGAAAACTAAACTAGCTTCTTATGGAAAAAATCAAGCTGCTGCCTTAGAAGTAATGACAGCCGCTGGTTGGAAATAATTAGTGAAAAAAGAAAAGAAATTTATGTCTGAAATTGATTTGAATAAATCTTCCATAGCATGTTCCCCATGTAATCAGGAGTGTAAAAAAATCAATGAAAGAATAAATAAAAGAAAAATGTCTCAAATTAAAACTAAGGAGGTTCCGCATATCCTAAAAGTATTTAATTTTTGATTTTCTTAAATAGTGTCCGCTGTAAATGGGGATTTATTGTGGACACTTTACTTTTTTCATTTATAAGGCGGATTATAATATGAAATTCAATAGCTGGTATCTTAGTTCTTTTTTAATTTCTTTTTTTGTATTAATTCCAATTATTACGGTATTTACAAGTTTCTTTGAAAGCACGTCTAATTATTATGAAATTTTAAAAAATACTTTTTTAATAGAGTATATCTTTAATTCAGTTGTATTATTAATATCAGTATTGATTTTAACATTTCTATTAGGCACAGGAACAGCTTACTTAGTATCTTTTTATAAATTTCCAGGAAGTAATTTTTTTAAATGGACACTCATTTTATCTTTTGCAGTTCCTCCTTATATTTATGCTTATTCTTTAACAGCTTTTTTTGAAAACTATGGTACCGCTTTTACTATTTTAAAAAGCTTATTTGGTGACGCTAACTACAATAAAAGTATACCAAAATTTGATGGCATGTTTGGAGCAATAATATCAATTAGCTTTTCTTTGTTTGCTTATGTTTATATTCTCGTTAGAGCATCTTTTTTATATCAGTCACAAAACTTAATAGATTTAGGAAAAAATCTTGGTTTTTCAAAATTTAAATCTTTTTATAAAATAATATTACCAGCTGCTAGACCTGCAATTGTTGCTGGCTTATCGTTAGTTGCTATGGAAACCCTAGCAGAGTTTGGAGCAGTAGATTTTTTTTCTATAAATACTTTAACTACTGGTATTTATAACTCTTGGATAACTTTTGATGATTTAGCTTTTGCTAACCGAATATCTTTCTTTTTATTATTGTTTATATTTTCATTATTTGTGCTTGAAAATTTATCTAGACGAAAAGCAAAATATCATTTCAATGCGAGAGGTGGTTTTAAACAAAAAGAAAAATTTAAACTTTCTGGTAATAAATCTTTTTTTAGCATTCATATTCTGTTTTTTTGTATTTTTTATGAGCTTTTTATTTCCATTAAGTCAAATGTTATATTGGACACTAAAATTTCCAGAAAACTTATTTGATCTACAAATAACTGATCTTTTATTAAATACTCTTTATTTAGTTTTTTTTGTCTAGTTTAGTTTTAATATTATTTTCTTTGATATCTAACTATGGGAATAGAGTATCTAATAATAAAACTTTAAATATTTTGTCTACTTTGTCTATTTCTGGTTATGCAATTCCTGGAGTAATTTTGGCTATTGCTTTTATAACTTTTATTGCTTGGTTTGATGAAAATATAATTAAGTCATTAGGTTTTTTATCTATTAAAAAATTGTTCATTGGTTCAATTCTTGGATTAGTTTTAGTTTATTTTGTAAGATTTTATTCTTTGGCTTTTAATGGAATAAAATCTGGATATGAAAAAATTAATATTTCAGTTGATGAGAGTGCGTACCTTCTTGGTTTTTTCAAAAAGAAAAACTTTTATAAATATTCACGTTCCTTTTTTGAGAAATTCTCTTTTATTTATTATAATTTTAATATCGTTAGAAATAGTACGAGAATTACCTATAACCCTTATTTTAAGACCTTTTAACTTTGAAACTTTTGCAACTACTGCTTATATTTCTGCATCTGAGGACTTATTAGAGGCTGCTGCAGTACCTTCATTATTTTTAATTTTAATTGCAAGTTTCTTCATTATAATTACTTCAAAATATATATTAAGAGAATCTAATGACTAAAAATTTTTTTGAAGTTAAAAATGTTGATTTTAATGTAGGCGAAAAAACCAAAGTTAAAAATGTATCTTTTTCTATAAAGAATGAAGGCGATGTTATATGTCTTTTAGGTCCCTCAGGTATTGGAAAAACTACAATCTTAAGAACAATTGCTGGACTAGAAAAGATTGATAATGGATCAATTGAATTAAATAATAAAATATTATCTTCAAAAACAACTAATGTAGAACCAGAAAATAGAAATATATCTCTAGCGTTCCAAGATAATAGCTTGTTTCCTCATTATACAGTTGAAAAAAATATATTGTTAGGAGCTGAGAGAAATAAGGAAAAGAAAGATAAAAAGATTGGTTTAAAAGAAATAGTTGATTTGCTTGATATTTTTCACATATTAAATAAATATCCTCATCAAATTAGCGCTGGAGAAGCTCAAAGAGCATCACTCGCAAGATCTCTAATAACTCAACCTGATCTTTTATTGTTAGATGAACCTCTATCTAATGTTGATCAAAGTTTTAAAGAAGAAATTCAGGTTAGATTAAAAAAAATACTTAATAAATTAAAGATTACCACAATAATTGTTACACATGATTCTTATGAAGCTTTTTATCTAGGCTCAAAATGTGGAATAATCTTAAATCAAGAATTAAAACAATTTGATGATCCTTATAAAGTTTATCATTTCCCAAACTCTGTTGAGGTTGTTAATTTTTTAAATAGAGGAATATTAATTCCAGCTAAAGTAACTGGTGAAAACACATTAGAAAATTGGGATTTAGGAACAATTGAAGGAAATTTTATTAAACAATACCCAAAAGGTTCAAATGTACAATTATTACTTCAACCTGAAGATTTAGAACATGATGATAAAAGTAACTTAAAACTTGAGGTAGTTGATAGAAAATTTAGAGGTACAAATTTTATTTACACACTTAAAACACCCAGTAATGCATTAATTCCAGTTTTTGTACATTCACATCACATTCATCAGCATGAAGTAGATGAAAAATTTGGTATTAAAAGACCAATTCATATTGATCATATAGTTTGCTTCTAATAAAAAGCTTTTTAATAAAATGAATAGTAATTTTAAAATTTTTTTAAAAGGTATTATTGATGTAAGTCCATTAATGATACCAGTAGTTCCTTTTGGTTTAATATTTGGTATTTTAGCAATTGATATTGGATTCACTCCATTAGCTACCATGGGAATGTCCTTAATAATTTTTGGTGGTGCGTCTCAAATAGTTCTTTTGCAGTTATTTTCTGGCGGAGCATCTTCCTTAGTTATTATAAGCTCAGTAGGAGCAGTAAATTCAAGACATTTGCTTTACGGTGCGGTTGTTTCTGAACACGTGTCAGACCTAAAGTTATTTTGGAAAATTATTATCTCATACTTTTTAATTGATCAGGCTTTTGCTAGATCAAATGAGTATTTCAAAAAAAGCAATGATAAGAATAAATATTTTCATTTAATTGGAGGAGGAGTTACTTGTTGGGTAATTTGGCAAACTACAACATTTTTAGGAATTATTTTAGGTTCAGCGATTCCTGAAAAACTTGGTTTAAGTTTTGCAGTGCCATTAACTTTTTTAGCATTATTAGTTAATGATTTTAGAAAAATGATAAATTTGATTGTTATTATAATTTCAGGCTTGGTAGCTACATTTGGATATAATTATATTCCTTATAAAGCTTATGTGATTGTAGCTGCTTTTGCAGGATTATTTACAGCGATGATTTTAACAAAAATAATAAAAAAATATGAGTGATTGGGCTTTAATTATTTATTGTGGATTGATAACTTTTTTAACAAGATTTTTAATGATAGCTCTTCTTAAAAAAGAGATGTTTAATGATAGAATAAGGGAAGTTTTATCCTATGTTCCATCTGCAATCTTTCCAGCAATTATATTTCCTGCTATATTCTTAGATAATAATGGATTAATACATTTAGAAAATAATCCAAAAATTTTGGCAGCAATTATCGCTATGGGCGTTGGAATTTTTAGCAGAAATATTCTTGCGACAATTTTTTCTGGATTAGCCTCTTATTGGTTTTTAATATTTGTTGTATAAAATTTAATGAGAAAATTTTTTATATTTATTTTTTGTATATTTGTATTTAGCGCCAATGCATTAGAGAAAATAACAACTTTTAATAAAGAATTGTTTGATAAAGCACAATCAGACGGCAAG
Organism: uncultured Pelagibacteraceae bacterium; assembly: GCA_902569285.1. Lineage (GTDB taxonomy): Bacteria > Pseudomonadota > Alphaproteobacteria > Pelagibacterales > Pelagibacteraceae > Pelagibacter. Next base: position 15,933 of record CACFTS010000002.1, read on the forward strand.
GTTGTGGTAGTAAATGCTTGGGCTAAATATTGTTCATCTTGTGCGAGTCAAATGAAAGTTTTAGATAAAGCAAAAAGTGAATTTAATAACATTGAATACTTTACATTTGAAATAACAAATAAAGAAATTTCTAGCTTACTAAATGTGCAATATCAAACTACACTTTTAATTTTTAAAAATAATAAAGAAATTTATAGAAGTATTGGTGAAACAAGTAGAGACGCAATTTACAAAGCTATAAAATCTTCAATTTAAATTTTTTTGTTTACGACAAAAAATAATTTTCGTGGAAATTTACCTTCTTCAAATTTTTCAAGAGTAATATTTTTAAATCCATTTAATAAAGAACTTACTTTTTCCTCTGAAAAATAATGAACAATAAATCCATCATTTTCATAAAGATCTTCTCCTATATGGATTCCGTTTTTAAAATCACCATCATTTGTATGACGTACGGTGTAAATATTAATACCACCTGGTTTTAAAATTCTATGAATTTCATTATTTAATTTTTTTAAATCTTTTGTTGTCATGGCCATACAATAAAGCATATGAGAATAACAAGCCTCTATAGAATTATCTTCAAATGGAAGTTTTTTTCTTACATCAAATAATTTTGTTGAAATAAAATTTGATAGATTATTTTTTTTAATTTTTTGATTAATAACTTTAATTCCTGAAAGACTATAGTCTAAAGCAATAGTATTAATTGAATTTTTTGCAAAAAATATAGAGTCTCTACCTAGTCCTGCTCCTATCTCAACTATTTTATCTATTTTCTTTTCTTTAAATAATTTTAAAGATTTTTCTGCTGATAAACTTTGAGTTAATCCAAACATCTCAGGTTTACTTGAGAAGTTGTCTTCCCAATACTGAGATTGTTTGTCTAATTTTTTTTGATCCAAATTTATTTTACTGGGTCTGGAACTTTACGTAAATAAGGTTTTAAAGTTTCCCAACCATCTGGATATATTTTTTTTGCTTCTTCATCTTTAACTGCAGGAACAATAATCACATCTTCTCCCGGTTTCCAATCTGCAGGTGTAGCGATTTTATGTTTTGCTGTACGCTGCATTGAATCGATAGCTCTCAATATCTCTTGAAAGTTACGTCCAGTTGTCATTGGATAAGTTAAAAATAAACCTATTCTTTTATCTGGTCTAATAACATACACGGTTCTAACTGTCTGGTTATCTACAGCAGTACGTCCCATGGATGTTGTTCCCGCATCTCCTTCTAGCATATTAAAAAGTTTTGCAACTTCTAGCTTTTCATCTGCTACGATTGGATAATTTGGTTTTAACCCACAAACATCTTTAATATCGTCTAACCATTTAACATGATCAGATACTGGATCTACACTTAAACCCATAACTTTTACATTTCTTTTTTCAAATTCAGGTTTCATTTTAGCTAATGCACCAAGTTCGGTTGTACAAACAGGTGTAAAATCTTTTGGGTGAGAAAATAAAATTCCCCAGCTATCTCCAAGCCATTTATGAAAAGATAATTTTCCTTCAGAAGTTTCTGCCGTAAAATCTGGTGCCATACTATTGATTTTTAAAGTCATTCTATGCTCCTTTTAGTTATTATTTAAAAGATTATAATCAAGATTTAATTGCCATGCAATTTTTTATAGTTTAAATTTTACCAATGGTGTTTGAGCAATTATTCGATACTAAATCTTCAACTTACACGTACATTATTTCAAGTGGAAAAGGTAGGGAAGCTTTAATAATTGATCCTGTAATTGAACATACTGATGAATACATAAAAGTTTTAAAAAATTTAGAATTAAAATTAGTTAAAGTAATAGACACACACATTCATGCTGATCATATAACAGGTTTAAATGAATTAAACAAAAGAACTAACTGCATAAGAATTATGGGAGAAAAATCCAAATCAGAAGTTGTTGATGTTAGATTAAAAGATAACGAAAAAATAAAAGTAGAAAGTATTGAGCTTGAAACAATATATACTCCGGGTCATACTGATTGCTCCTATAGTTATTTAATGAATGATAGAGTTTTTACAGGAGATACTCTTTTAATAAATGGAACAGGAAGAACTGATTTTCAAAATGGTAGTTCTTATGATGCTTACGATTCTTTGTTCAATAAATTACTAAAATTGCCAGAAAAAACCTTGGTGTTTCCAGCCCATGATTATAACGGAAAAAAAAATTCAACTATTGAAAATGAAAAAAATAACAATCCACGACTTCAAGTAAGTTCAAAAGAAGAATATGCAGAAATTATGGATAATTTAAATTTAGCAAATCCAAAAATGATGGATGTTGCAGTTCCAGCTAATTTAAAAGGTCTTACATTAAATCAGATTTAGCTTTAATCAATAGTAATTAAATAGTATTAGTTCTTTGTGTCGTTATTAAAAACTAAAGATTATAAAATTTATTCAACATTTCTTGGAAACTTAGCAAGAAAGCTAACTCAATATTATTATTCAAAATTAAACAAAACTTTTAAAGTATCCAATAAGATAAAAGGAAAAGGGTATGATCCAGTAACAAGTTCAGACAAAGCTTTTGAAAAATTTATAAGAAATGAGATAAAAAAAAAATTTCCAAACCACGAAGTTATTGGAGAAGAATATGGATATAAAAAAACAAAAAGTGAATATGCTTGGATAATTGATCCAATTGATGGAACTAGATCATATATAATTGGTAATCCAACTTGGAGTAATTTGATTTCTTTAAATTATAAGGGCAAACCAGTATTAGGTCTTGCAAATTATCCAGTATTAAAAAAGTATTATTTTAATACATCTCAAAAAACTGCCTATGTAGTAGAAGGTAATAAAAGAAAAAAGTTAAAAGTTAACAACAAAGTTTCATTTTCCAATTTAAAAATGTCAGCTGCTTTTCATGGAAACTTAACGCTTAAACAACAAAAGAAGATACCTAAGATTTTAAAATTAATGCAATTCCCTTGCGCCGATGCTTTAAGTTATTCTCATCTAGCTGAAGGAAAAGTAGATGTTGTTTTACAATGTATAAATAAAATTTGGGATATTCATCCTTTGATTCCAATAATAAAAGCTGCTGGAGGAATTGTTAGCACCTGGAACAATGATGATTCAATTAAAGCTGGAAATATCATTGCTTCTGCAAATAAAAGTATTCACAATAAAGTGTTAAAGATTCTTAAACCTGTATCTAAATAATTTAAATTAATCTTTAGATGCAATTTTGTTTACTAAGGGTCTTACCAATGGTGCCATTGTAAATGCAGCAATTACAGCTACTGGAAACGCAAATATAAAAGCATTTAAAAGTCGATCAAAAAATCCAACTCCAAAACCAGTGTGCACTAATGTTACAACTGCTCCAATGATAACGCTCATTCCAAAAGACATAAAAATCATGAACAATGGCTGAGAATATTTTTTTTTAATCATAGTTAAGATGTTTCCCCCAAAGTATTTAATAAAATTACTCCAGTGATAATTAAAGTTATACCAAGAACTATTCCTAAAAGTAAAAAAATATAACCAGATAAATTAGTCATATCTTAAGATTATGATTATTTAGTTATTTTATCTACAAATTTTTGTATAATAGGAGCTAAAATTGTTGTTGCAATCAAAGCAACTGGTAAACTAATAGACCAAGCTTTTAAAAATCTATTCATATACTCTTTATCATAACCAGTATTTATGTAGGTTATGATTAAAGTCATTAAAAGACTCATTCCAATACCCATAAAAAAAATAAATAATAAATTAGAATATTTTTTATTAATCATTTGAGTTAGATATTTAATTTGTTTTTCCTAGAAGATTAACAATTAATACACCTGAGATTATTAAAGCAAGACCAATAACAGTATAAAAATCAGGCATTTGATTAAATTTGTACATTCCAATAATTGTTGTGGCAATAATGCATAATCCTGCAAATGAAGCATAAGTTATTCCAACGGGAATTGATTTCATAACTATTGAAAGTGCATACATACACCCAACAATAGTTATTGCAGTAAGTATACTGGGAAATATTAATGTAAAACCTTGAGCTCCTTTAGCGAAACCATTTGCCGCAGTACCTAACACAACTGCAATAATTAAAACTATATATGCTGTAAAATTTCCCACTTATTTATTTAACTTTGTTGCACCAGTTTCTTGATGAAGTATTTTTCCATCTTTATATTTATAATAAGACATTACTGCTTCTTTATTACCATCATTAAAAGTTACCATAGCATGCTCAAAGCCTACTTCATTATTTTCAAATAGTACTCTTACATTACTTTTTTTGACGTCTTTCATACCAACCCAGCCAACTACATCTTTCTTAGTTAAGCTTTTGCCAGATGAATGCATTAAAAACTGATAATCATCATGTATTAATTGTTCTGCACCTGCAGAATCTCCGTCGTTAACTATTTTAGTCATTTTTTCAATTATAGACATTTATTCTCCTGTTATTTAAATATTATAACTTATTATGTTATCTTATCTGATGGAATATCTAATTTTAGGATTTTTTACAGGTTTAAGTTTAATATTAGCTATTGGTGCTCAAAATATTTTTGTAATAGAACAAGGTTTAAAAAAACAACACATTTTTTTAATTTGTTTTGTTTGTTCAATTTCTGATCTTATTTTAATATTTTTAGGAATATTTCTTTTTCACTATTTTATTCAGTATTTTAACTCTACAATTGAATTAATATTTAATATTTTATTAATAATTTTTTTAGTTCATTTTATTTATTCAAAAATTAAAACCTATAATTCTAAAGTTAAATTTAATAGTGATATCAAAGACGTTTCAAAGTCCGATATTTTATTAAAAACACTTGGATTTACTTATCTTAATCCACACGTTTATTCAGACACAGTTTTTTTTCTTGGAAATTTTTCAAAAAATTTTATTTTAAATCAAAAGATTTCTTTTGGAATAGGTGCGTCTATCGCATCTTTTCTTTTCTTTTTTTTAATTGGTTACTTATCAAAATATTTATCTAAATATGCTCAAATTGAAAAGATTTGGAAAATAATTAATATATTCATTATTGTTTTTATGAGTTTTTTAACTTTTTTTGTTTTTTTAGAAATTGTTAATTAGAAAATCCGTATTTTCTAAGTCTTATATCGCCAGTTCTAGCATGAGCTTCCATTCCTTCATATCTAGAAATTCTAGCACAAGCTGCCCCAACTGACTTTGTAGATTCTTTAGTCATTCTTTGAAAACTTAAAGTTTTAATAAATTTACCTACAAATAAACCTCCGGTATAACGACCAGCACCTTTTGTAGGCAGAATATGATTAGTTCCTGAACATTTGTCACCGTATGCTACAGTTGTTTCTTCACCAATAAATAATGATCCATAATTTTTTAATCTTTTATGAAACCATTCAAGGTTTTGAGTTTGAACTTCCAAATGCTCTGGTGCGTATTCATCGCTTATTTTAGCCATTTCCTCATCTGTATCGCAAAGTATAACTTCACCGTAATCTCGCCAAGCAGCTTCAGCACTAGTTCTAGGTATCTCTGGTAAATCAGCAATTAATTCTGGAACTCTTTTCATTACTTCTTCAGCTAATTTTTTACTTGTTGTATATAACCATGCTGGAGAATTGTATCCATGTTCTGCTTGTCCAACTAAATCTACTGCTACCATTTCAGGATCAGCTTTATCATCTGCAATAACTGCTATTTCTGTTGGACCTGCAAATAAATCAATTCCAACTTTACCAAATAAAATTCTTTTTGCTTCAGCAACAAATTGATTTCCAGGACCAACCAATATATCTGCAGGTGGATTTTTAAATAAACCATTGGTCATTGCAGCAATTCCTGGAACTCCTCCTAAATTTAGTATTACGTCAGCACCACATAAGTCAGCTGTATAAACTATTGCAGGATGTGCTCCTACACCTTCTTTTGGTGGACTACAGGCTATTATATTTTTTACACCAGCAACTTTTGCAGTTGTGACACTCATTACAGCTGATGCAATATGGGCATATCGACCTCCAGGAATATAACATCCAGCAGTATTAACTGGTATTAATTTTTGACCAGCATAGAGACCAGGTGAAAGTTCAACTTCAAAATCCTGACCATAGTTTTTCAACTGTGCTTCAGCAAATTTTTTAACTCTTTCATGAGAAAATTGAATATCATCTTTAGTTTTTTGATCTAATTCTTTTTTAATTTTTTCAATTCTTTCTTTTGAAACAACAATTTCACCATCATATTTATCAAATTTTTTAGTTAGGCTTATACAAGCTTCTTCTTTAGACGTTTCAATTTCTTTTAATAAATTTTTTACTATTTCTGTAGTTTTTGTATCATCTGTAGAAGATGTTTTTGGTGATTTTTTTAGATATGTAATTGCCATGATTTATTTAAAGCATATTGAAATTTATTTCAACGAAAAGAATTAATCTAAAGCTACTACAGCTGCAGCAATGGAAGCTAATCTTGCTTGAGCTTCATCAGACCGACTTGTTATAACTACTGGAACTTTTCCACCAACAACAACACCTGCCGCACATGCACCAGAAAAATAAATTAACATTTTAACTAGTCCGTTACCCGCTTCAACATTTGGAACTAACAAAACATCAGCCATTCCAGCGACATCATTTTTAATACCTTTAATAGATGCAGATTTTTTTGAAATACTATTATCGAACGCAAGTGGACCAAATACATCAGCATTTAAATTTTCTTTTTTTGCAAGTTTTGTTAATTCCTCTGCATCTTTAGAGCTAGGAACACTATCTAAAACTTCTTCTGTTGCAGAAAGAATAGCAATCTTTGGTCTTTCTATGCCAATTCTATTTGAAAAGTTAATAACATTTTTTAAGATATGCATTTTTGTTTTAACATTAGGTAAAACATTTAAAGCACCATCTGTAATAATTAGTGGTTTATCTTCTTTTGCAATAGTCATATGCCAAATGTGACTTAATCGAGTTTTTCCAAGTAAATCATACTCTCTTTTCAAAACTTCTTTCATGAGAACATCTGTATGTATATGACCTTTAACAATAATTCTAATTTTTTTTTCACTAGCTAGTTTTGCAGCAATAGTTGCTGTGTTGTTTTCTACAGGCTCGTGGATAATTTTATAATTTGAAATATCCCATTTTAAATCTTCAGCACATTTTAATATTTCTTTTTCATCGCCAATAAAAATTGGTTCAATTAAATTTTCATTTACAGCATCTTGAACAGATAGCATTGGTAAAGGTTTGCCAGCATTAACTATACCTGCTTTAATACCTTTTTTTTTATGAGCAACGTTTAAAAGGTTAACAGGACAAACGATTTCTTTATTTGAAAGCATATTTAATGTTTAAGTATTTCAAAATCTTTTTTAATAATCTTTGATATTTTTATTTTCTTTTTTGAATTCATTTTAAATCTTCTATATTTATTTTGACCAGGATACATTATCTCTTTTACTCCTTTAATTTTTGGTAATCTTTTGATCCTTTTAATATTATCTTTTATTCTAGTATTGTAATTTTTGACAAATAAATTTGTTTTAAATGTGATAAATAAATGCCCAATATTCTGTGGTCCCGAAAAATCATCAAAAGGATCTTTTACTTTTCCAGCATGATTTCCACCAGTTAATACACCGCTTAAAATATCAATCATCCAAGCTAAACCTGAACCTCTAAAACCTGATATAGGTAACTGAACTCCTTCAAGTGCATTTTTAGCATTGGTTGTGGGTCTACCAAATTTATCTAAAGCAACACCTTCAGGAATTTTCTTGTTATTTATTGCTGCAACTCTAATTTTTCCTCTATTAATCATTGAAATAGATGTATCTAAAATAAATGGAACCTTCGATCCTGTTGGTGTTCCAAAACAAATAGGGTTAGTTCCGAATAAACTTTTTAATGCACCATGAGGTGCAACTGCTGGAGGAGCATTTGTATATATCATTGTTATTAGATTTTTTTTTACTGCTTGTTCTGCGTAATAACCTGAAAGACCATAATGACCACTATTTTTGACAGCAACCATTCCTATCCCTGTTTTTTTAGCATTTTGGATTGCTGTTTTAATTGCAATATCTGCAGCAACAAATCCTATGCTATTGTCAGCATCAATATGTGAAATTGATTTAGATATTTTTTTTATTTTTATTTTTGGTTTTGGATTTATTAATCTTTTAGAAATTCGATCACAATACATTTTTAATCTTGAGAGACCATGAGTATGAGCACCAACTAATTCGGCATTAATTATTGCACTTGATGCAATAGTTGCATGCTTTTCATTTAAACCATAGTTTTTAAAAATTTTGATTATTTGTTTTTTTAATTTTTTTCCATCAACCATAATGCATCTTTAGTTAGAAAATATATCTTACCAGTGGCTTGATGCACTTGTATATCTCTTATTCGTCCAATTTGATTTTTAAAAATAACTTTTTCTTTGACATTTTGAAGGTTTGAAAAATCAAGAGATCTTAACGACATATCCTTTAAAGATGTGATTAATGCTAAACCATTCCATTCCTTAAATTCTTTCCCTTTGTAAATCGTTATTGCACTTACTGCAATTGATGGGACCCAATACTTTATTGCTTTAGTAAAACCTGGTTTCCATTTAGGACCTATCTTTGTTCCAGTATAATTTTTTCCACCCCATCCTAAAATTTTCCAGCCATAGTTTTCTCCTTTTTTGACTTCACCAAACCAATCTCCACCTCTTGCTCCATGATTTGACATATAAACTTTTTGGTCAAAAGGGGATAAGAAAAGTCCTTGAGGATTTCTAACACCTATTTGAAAAATTTCAGGTAACCAATTATCCTTACCGGTAAATCTTGGATTATCTTTTGGAATACTACCATCTAAATGAATTCGAATAATACTTCCAGGATGAGAAGTTGGATCCTGAGCAATCATTCCTCCACCTCTTTCACCAGCTGATGCGTATAAGAAATTATCTTTAATTATCAATCTTGATCCAAAATGATATCCGGAGTCTATTGGAGGTTCAGCTTGAAATATATTGGAAAAAGATAATTTTTTTTTATTTAATTTAGCTCTTGCTATAGATGTACTTGTTTTCCAATCCCCTCTATTTTCTGAGTACGAAATCCAAATATTGTTATCTTTATGTAAAATATCTAATAACCCACCTTGGCCATCGACTAAAAAATTAAGATTATGTTCAACATTAAAAATATTTTTTGTATTGATATTTACTATTTTAATTTCACCTTCTTTTTCTGTTAGAATAATTTCGTTTTTACTTATAAAAGAAGACCCCCAAGGTTCATCTAAATCAACAATTTTTCTGAGACTTATTTCATCTGCTTGAACTATAGATGAAATAAAAAATATAAAAAATATTATCCTTTTCCACGCCATGGGATGGTTTTATCGATTATTTTTCTTAAAGTAACGTCGAATAAAAGTCCTAGCATACCCATTATAAATATAGTTATCCAAATAACCTCATACTGAAAGTATTTTTTTGCGACATTTTCAACAAAACCAATACCAGTTGTTCCAGCTAAAAATTCAGCAGCAACTAAAGTTCCCCAACACATACCAACTGCTACTCTTATACCAGTTAAAATTTCAGGTAATGAATTTGGAAAAATTACGTATCTTAATATTTGTTTTTTTGATGCCCCAAGAGAATGAGCAGCATGAATTTTTGACAGTTGTGTTCCTGATGCACCAGCTCTTGCTGAAATAATCATAATAGATAAAGATACCATAAATAATAGAAATACTTTTCCAGTGTTATCTATACCAAGTACTGAAATAATTAGTGGAGCCCAAGCAAGAGGAGGAACAGGTCTATACAATTCTATTAAAGGATCAAAAAATCCTTTAGCAAATCTATTTAATCCCATAAATAAACCTAAAGGAACACCTATAATTATTCCGAAAATTAAACCTAACAATACTCTTAAAAAAGAATCCCAAATATGACCATATGGAACAGGTATTTTGAATAATGAAAAGTCTCCAGTAACAACTTTTAAAACTCTTCCTTTAAAATTTTGTTCAACTGTTCCATCTTTTGTGTGAATGGGATATTCACCAGGAAGGATATCAGCAATCCAATCAGGTAAAATAAATCCTACTATTTTACTTACATCCATCATGTCAATCCAAAGTAGAGGAATGTTTTTGTAACCAACACTTGGTTTTGACATCAAAATGAATTTGTTGAAAGTATCAGATGGTTTTGGTAACCATCGCCCAGATCCTTGCTCAGAGCAACTTGGACCACTAGCAACTATTGTACCTGCAGGAAATAAAATTATATCAATTAGTCTAAGCCCACCTTGTTGATCTTTTTGTATCTTATCAAATTCAATTATTGCATCTTTCATACTGTTTAATGTTGTTGGTGGATAAATGCTTGCATATTCAATTCTTCTTGCAATTTTAACAATATCTTTTGCATAAGTTGATGCTATTTCCTCAGTATCATCTAAACTTTTCCTATATGCTTTGATCTCGTCTTTTATTTTTTTAATTGAATTTTTAAATTGTGGATTGTGATTTCTTAATTTAAAGAATTTATCATTTATAATTTTAAGTTCTTTTGCGGCAGCATTAAATTTTAGTCCACGATCTGTTTCTGGTACCAATGGAATTTCTATTGTATTTTCTATAGATCCAGTTCCTTTTCTCACCGTTATAATAGCCCAGCTACCTTGTTCCGAAACAGCTTTTTGTCTTTCAACTTTTTGTTCTTGTGTTTCAAATGGATAATCTTTCTTTTTAAAGTTTGAACTTAAAAGTTTTATATCTTCCGTTATTTCTTGTAGTTTAATTTTTGTATCCATTTCCATTAAATCTTCGTTAGTTAATAATGGAATTAATTGTTTGGTTTGAGTTATGTAGCCCAGTAAAATAGTTTTTTGTTGATTACTTAGATCTGGTGAATTTTCTATTTCATTAATAGTTCTTTGAAGATTTTTATTCTCAATTTTAATTATAGAAGTGCTTTTGAATTCTCTTTCTACAATAGGGAATTGATATTTTAATCCTAACAACGACTCGTTTACTTTAGCGACTTGGCATAATTCATTTGCTGATTTTGGATAAAATCCTTTTGCAATATCCCAAGAATAATAAAGCCATACTAGTAAGATTGCGCTACTACCAACAATTACCCAGTGTGTACCACCTTTAGATCTTTCTGGATTACCAAAAACTGCATCAACTTTTTCAGTTTTAATTAGTCTTCTCCCGTAAAGAATACATCCAACAATTGATACAAAGATTAATATTGTTATAATTTGGGTGAACATTTAATTCTCTTTCCCCATAATTTCTTCTTCCATGTTCCAAATCATGGTTAGAATTTCTTCTCTCTTACTTGAAAAATCTTTATTATTTTTTATTTCTCTTAAATCTCCATTCAATCCCATTGACGCAAAAGGTAGATTGTATTCTTTATGTATTCGTCCTGGTCTTGGAGCCATTACATATAATCTTTCACCAAGTAGGAGAGCTTCTTCTACAGAGTGAGTAATTAAAATAATAGTTTTACCAGTTTCTTTCCAAATTTTTAAAACTAGAGACTGCATTTTTTCTCTTGTTAATGCATCTAATGCACCTAAAGGTTCATCCATTAAAATTAAATCTGGATCGTTAATTAAACACCTTGCAAGAGCAACTCGTTGCTGCATTCCACCTGATAATTGATAAGTTGGTGTGTTTCCAAATCCTTTTAACCCTACAATTTCTAACCATTCCTCAACTCTTTTAGCTGTAGAGATTGGATCTTCTTTTTTCATTCTTAAACCAAAGTTCACATTTTCAGCAACAGTTAACCATTCGAATAAAGCACCTTGTTGAAACACCATGCCTCTCTGAACACCAGGGCCGTTGATTTCATTTCCTCCAAGGGTAATTAATCCTGAAGTGGGTCTTAAAAAACCTGCGGTGATATTTAATAAAGTTGTTTTTCCACATCCTGATGGACCAAGAACTGTTAAAAGTTCTCCTTTTTTTAGAGTAAAATTTAAATCTTTTAATGCATGAACTGTTTCTCCTTTAGGAGTTTTAAAAACCATATTTAGATTTTGAGAAACTAAATCACTCATACGAATAACTTTATATTAGAATTTTTTTTTAAAAAAATAGGCACCAATTTTTTAAATTGGCGCCTATTTAAATTTTTTAGCTCTATAAAAAACTATAGAGGTAAGAAGCTAGTGTCTACTGCTCCACTTGGTGTTCCCATTCCTTTTAGGAATCCATCAAGATTACCACTTTCCATAGATTTTTTAGTTTCTTCTGGTGTTAAAAACTTAAATCCACCGATAGTTTCTTTCATATCTGCAAGCTTCATTTCAGCATCTTTTGCTATAACGTTCATGTCTGATTTACCAGCAGCATATCTAGCATTAGCTTCATGTGTTACTTCTATGAAGGTTCTAAGCATTCCTGGATTTTCTTTCATGAATTTGTCAGTTACAGACGTAATATCTATACCTAAGATACCAGCATCACGAGCTTCTTGAACAGTTAAAAGTCTTGATCCCACAGCTGTTGCAGCTTTAATAGAGTTACCACCAAATAGACAAGCCATAACAACATCACCACTAACTAAAGCAGCAGCTCCTTCTTCAGGGTCCATTTGAATAACATCCATTTTGCCTCTATCAGCTCCTACAACTTTCATACTTTCATCAAAAACGTATTCAGCCATAGTTCCTAATGGAACAGCAACTTTTTTACCTTCTAATTCAGAAGCGTTAGCTTTTGTAATACCAGAAGCATTAGATGTAACACAAGTAGTTCCACCCATACCGTATTCCATAGCAATATCTACAAGCTTCAAAGGTGCTTTAGATTTAACAGCATTTATAAATGGTACTAAACCTTGTGAGTAAGAGATATCAATATCTCCTGCTAACATAGCATCTGTCATTGCTCCACCATTTGAAAAGTTAGTCCATTTAACTGGAACACCTAAAGCTTTATCAAAAAGTTTTTTTACTTTGTCTTCTTGGTTAGGCGTTGGCCATTCTAAAAAGAAAGCAACTCTAACTTCATTTGCAGCAGCATTCGCAATTGATACAGATAAGTTTAGAGCAACGATTGTACCAAGAATAAAACTAATTATTTTTTTCATCATTTCCCTCTCGTTAATTTAATTAAATTAGTGATATTTAAATTCAATTTTTGATAGAAGTAAAACAAAATAAATATTGCAATCTAAGGTTGTGCAATAAGGTAAGGATAATCTTTATAGCAAAATAGTTCTAGTAAACCAGTAAATTTAGTCTAAAAATTTTAAAATTATTAAGTTAAAAATATTATTATGAGCTCAGAAAATAGAACTTCCGTTCCAAATTCATTAAATGAACATTGGATGCCATTTACATCTAATAAAGATTTTAAAGAAAATCCAAGATTAATTACTGAAGCTAAAGGTGTTTATTTAAAAAATCATCATGGCAAAACTCAAATTGATGCTAGTTCAGGATTATTTTGCAATCCATTAGGACATGGAAGAGAAGAAATTATAAACGCTATAACAAATCAATTAAAAAAATTAGATTATGCTCAACCATTTCAACAAGGTTTTGGTGGATCATTTGAACTTGCGACGAAAATTGCAAAACACACTCCAGCAAATTTAAATAGAATTTTTTATACAATGTGTGGTTCAAGTGCAGTTGAAACAGCAATCAAAATTTCAATTGCTTATCATAGAGCTAATGGACAAGGTGAAAGATTTAGAATTATAGGAAGAGAAAGAGGATATCATGGTATGCATATAGGAGGTACTTCTGTTGGTGGCATGATTAATAATGTAAAAACATTTGCAAATATTTTAATGCCAGGTGTGGTTCACATGAGACATACTCATTTACCAGAACATAAATTTGTATCAGGACAACCTGAAACTGGAGCTGAATTAGCAAATGATTTAGAAAGAATTTGTGCAAACTTTGGAGCGGAAAACATTTCTGCTTGCATAGTAGAACCAATAGCAGGTTCAACAGGCACTTTAGTTCCACCAAAAGGGTATTTACAAAGATTAAGAGAAATATGTGATAAACACGGAATATTATTAATTTTTGATGAAGTAATTACTGGCTGGGGAAGAACAGGTTCACCTTTTGCTTCTCAGGAATTTGATGTAACTCCAGATATTATAACAATGGCTAAAGCAACAACCAATGGAATTGTTCCAATGGGTGTAGTTGCTTGTAAAGAAGAAATTTATGATACTGTAATGGATGCTTCTCCAAAAGGATCAGTGGAATTGTTTCATGGTTACACTTATTCAGGAATCCCAGTTGCAGTTGCTGCAGCACTAGCAGTTCAAGATATTTTTGAAAAAGAAGACATTTTTAATAGAGCTAAAAATTTAACACCATATTTCCAAAAAGGTTTATTTTCTCTTCAGGATTTGGAGTCGGTAGACAATATAAGAGGTTATGGAATGATGGGTGGAATTGATATGAAATTAAATACAAAACCAGGTAAAGCTGGTTATGAATGTTTCAAAGCATGTTATGAAGCAGGTGTAAATTTTAAAGCAACAGGAGATTGTTTAATTATTGCTCCACAATTTATTTGTGAGGAAAAACATATTGATGAGATTATTGATAAACTTAGAACAGGTATCACTAACTATCAAAAAAACCAAAAAAACTAGTTAGTTTATATTTTTATATATCTATAGTTAACAGAGAGAGATAATGAAGATAGGCGTACCTAAAGAAATAAAACCACAAGAAAATAGAATTGGTTTAACACCAGATAGTGTGAAAACTTTAGTTTCAGAAGGTCATGAAGTTTTAGTTGAAGATAATGGTGGATTTGAAGCAGGATTTGAAAATGATCAATACACTAAAGCAGGCGCAAAAATTTTAAATAAAGCACCAGATATTTTTAATGATGCGGATATAATTGTTAAGGTAAAAGAACCTCAAAAAGTAGAAGTAGACATGATTAGAGAAAATCAAATTATTTATACTTATCTTCACTTAGCTGCTGCAAAAGAACTTACTGAAGGATTAATTAAATCTAAGAGCATTAATATAGCCTATGAAACAGTTACAGACGATAATGGCAGACTTCCTTTGCTAGCACCTATGAGTGCAGTTGCAGGTCGTATGTCGGTTCAAGCTGGAGCACATTGTTTAGAAAAAAACCAAAAAGGCAGAGGAATTTTATTAGGAGGAGCACCAGGCGGTGAGCCAGCAAATGTATTAATTCTTGGAGGTGGAGTTGTAGGAGAAAATGCTGCAACAATAGCAACTGGTATGAGAGCCAAAGTTCATATAGTTGATAAATCTGAAGCAAGATTAAAACAACTAGTTCAAATGTTTAGGGATAAAATTATTCCTGAACAAAGTGATAAAATTGATTTAAATAAATTGGTAGCAGAAGCTGATTTATTAATTGGTGGTGTTTTAATACCAGGGGCAGAAGCGCCAAAATTAGTTACTAAAAATATGTTAAAATTAATGAAAAGAGGTTCTGTAATAGTTGATGTTGCAATTGATCAAGGTGGATGTGTTGAAACAAGCAAACCAACAACTCATGGAGATCCAACATACGTAGTTGATGATGTTGTTCATTACTGTGTTGCAAATATGCCAGGTGGAGTTCCTAGAACTTCAACATTTGCATTGAATAAGGCAACTCTTCCTTATTTAGTAAAATTAGCAAATAAAGGTTATCAAAAAGCTTTAGGTGAAGACAAAAATTTTTTAGCTGGATTAAATGTTTGTCAGGGTAAAGTAACTTATAAAGCTGTAGCTGATGTATTTGGTCATGAATATATTTCTCCAATGGAGGCTATAAGCTAAATGTATAGACCTTTACCAAAAGGACTAACAATTAAAAATTCACCTATTGAAGGACTAGGTTTGTATGCAAAAGAAGATATAAAAAATAATGTTTTTTTAGGAGTAACTCATATAAGAGATGAACAATTTGAAAATAAATATATTAGAACTCCATTAGGAGGTTTTTATAATCACTCTAATAATCCAAATATAATGAGAATGGTGTCTGATGTTTTGCCAAAATTGAAATTTGGAGATTTGGTAAATCCAAATACAAACGCAAAAAAAATTGAAGATGGAAATAATAATAGAGATAATATGTTTTATAATTTAGAAGAAAAAAGTGATGCAAAATATATGTTTTTAATAACGATAAGAGAAATCAAAGCAGACGAAGAATTAACAGCAAACTACAATCTTTATACCTATCCTAAAACAGGAGTAGGCCTACAAATGATTTAATGAAAGAATTACCTAGCTCAACCAAAGTAGTTGTAATTGGTGGTGGTGTAGTTGGATGTTCTTGTGCTTATCATTTAGCTAAATTTGGTTGGAAAGATATAATTCTTTTAGAGAGAGATCAGTTAACCTCAGGAACTACATGGCATGCTGCTGGACTTGTTAGTCAATTAGGACCAACTGCAGCGATAACCAAAATAAGAAAATATACATTGGATCTTTATAAAGAGCTTGAAAAGAAAGTTGATCATTCTGCAGGTTTAAGATTAAACGGTGCACTTTCAATTGCTCAAAATAAAGGACGATGGCAAGAATTACAAAGACAAGCAACAACAGCCCAACTTTATGATGTTGATGTTCGAATTTTAGATAAAGATCAAATTAAAAAAGATTATCCTATTATTAATACTGATGAAGTAATTGGAGGAATTTTAATGCCTGGTGATGGAGCGGCTGATCCTTCAGGTGTAACACATATGTTGGCAAAAGCAGCTAGACTTGAAGGTGCTAAAATTTTTGAAAAATCTCCAGTTGAAGAAATTTTAACTAAAAATGGAAAAATTTCAGGAGTTAAAGTTAATGGAAAGGAAATTGAATGTGAATATATTGTTTTAGCATCTGGCATGTGGTCTAGGCAAATTGGAGAAAAGGCTGGTGTTAGCATACCACTTTATCCTGCAGAGCATTTTTATATTATTACCGAACCAATAGAAAATTTGTCTAAAACTTTACCAGTAATAAGAGATTTTGATAACAGTACTTATATTAAAGAAGATGCTGGTAAAATTTTAGTAGGAATTTTTGAGGGAAAATCTATTCCAGCTTTTGATAAAATAAATATGGTTCCAGAAGATTTTTCTTTTGGTGAGTTTCCCGAAAATTTTGAACATTTTGAACCTTATTTGAAATCAGCCATAAAAAGATTTCCAGTTTTGGAAACTGTTGGAATTAGAAAATTTTTTGCAGGTCCAGAATCTTTTACCCCTGATACCAACACTTTATTAGGTGAAGTTCCAGAAGTTAAAAATTTTTTTGTATGCTGTGGTTTAAATAGTATTGGAATTGGAAGTGGAGGAGGAGTTGGTAAAGTTACAGCTGAATGGTTAATGACTGGTCATATTAATGAAGATATTTTTAGTTATGATATTAAAAGATTTCAAAAGTTTCACTCTGAATTAGGATTTATCAAAAAAAGAATAACAGAAACTTTAGGTGATTTGTATGGAATGCATTGGCCATTTAAACAACACAAAACTTCAAGAAATATTAAAACACTTCCTCACCATGAAAATTTAAAAAGTTTTGGAGCGTGTTTTGGGGTTTCAAGTGGATATGAAAGACCAATGTGGTTTGCATTAGATGGCGAAAAAGCAGAATATAAATACAATTATAATTATCAAAATTGGTATCCATCGGCAGAATATGAAACCAATAATACTATTAAGAATATTGGTTTATTTGATTTAACACCTTTTTCTAAGTTTGAAATAAAATCAGAAAATGCACATCAAGAATTACAGAAAATATGTACAGCAAATATCAAAAATGAAGTTGGAAAATGCACTTATACACACATGTTAAATGCTGATGGGGGTATAGAAACTGATTTGACAGTTGTTTGTGTTGAAAAAAATAATTTTAGAATAATAAGCTCTGCTGCAACTAGAGAAAGAGATAAATTTCACATAAAAAAACATCTTTCTAAAGAAATTGAATTAAAAGATGTAACGGATAATTTTTGTGTATTTGGATTATTTGGTCCAAAAAGTAGAGATTTAATTAAAACAATTAGTAAAGATGATTTTGATAATGATAAATTTAAATTTGGAACAGCAAAATATATTACAGTTGATGGAGTTAAAATTTGGGCTCAAAGATTATCTTATGTTGGTGAATTAGGTTATGAAATATATACAGAATTTAAAGATGCTAAAAAAATATACGAATTACTTATTGAAAAAGGTAAAGATTTTAATCTTTCCAACTGTGGAATGCATGCAATGGATATAATGCGAATGGAAAGTGGATTTTTACATTGGGGACACGATATTTCTCCAGAGGAAAATCAGTACCAAGCAGGTTTGTCTTTTACAATTAGTAATAAAAAGAATGTAGATTTTATTGGTAAACAAGCTCTAGAAAAAATTAAAAATGAAAAGCTTAAAAGTAAATTTGCAATGTTTACTTTAAAAGATAGTAAGCCAGGAGAACCTTTATTACTTCATGATGAGCCAATTTATATGGATGATAAGATTATAGGAAGATCGACATCTGGAAATTATTCATTTAACTTTAAAAAAAACTTGGTATTTGGATATATCAATAACGATTTATCCAATAAAGAACTTCAATCTAAAAATTTATTTATTGAAGTGGAAAAACAAAAATATCCAATATCAATTCAATTAATGCCCTTGAAACAAACGGATTTTAAAAATTTATAATTAAGATTGTTTTCTTAAAATTAACACAAAAATCACTGAAGTAGTCATCATGATCAATGCATAAGCAGCTGTTGGTATCATATATGTTATATCGTCAAATAATTGAGTTCCAACAAAAACAGCCAATGTTCCATTTTGAAGCCCACATTCTAAAGATATACATCTTTGCTGGGCTATACCTGATGCAAAAAATTTAGCTACATAAAAACCAATTATCATCATAGTAATATTTAAGATAAAAGTAATAATTCCAGCTGTAGTTAAGAATTTTATAATTTTATTCCATTCTTCAATATAAATTGCCGCAAAAACAATTATAAAAACTCCAACAGAAAGTCTTTGAATAGTTTTAATATTATTAATGATAAAATTATTTGCAAAATGTCTAATAATCATTCCAAGCATTACAGGAATGGTAACGACAAGAAACATCTTTAAAGAAATTCCTACCATTG
This sequence comes from uncultured Pelagibacteraceae bacterium, assembly GCA_902569285.1. Classification (GTDB taxonomy): domain Bacteria; phylum Pseudomonadota; class Alphaproteobacteria; order Pelagibacterales; family Pelagibacteraceae; genus Pelagibacter. Next base: position 35,085 of record CACFTS010000002.1, read on the forward strand.
AGATTTCTTTAGAAACATAATTGATATTAAATAATTCTATAGATTGAAGAACGACAAATGGAACCCAAACGATGCTAATTAAACTCATTATTGCTGTTAAAGAAATAGACAGAGCAACATCACCATCGGCAAATTTTGTTAAAACATTTGAAGTTACTCCTCCGGGTGCTGCTGCGATTAACATAACACCTAAAGCTAATTCAATTGGAACTTTTAATAAAATGATAAGTAGATAAGCTACTAATGGTAGAACGAATAACTGACAAACAAAACCTATAAAAAAATCTTTTGGATTTTTTAACACTCTTAAAAAATCAGCTACTGTTAAAGATGCACCCAAACCCAACATCAACAATGCTAAAGCAATTGGCGCAATAGTTGTTACAATTCCCATTTATTTACCCCGATCCTATTCTTATAGTATATAAATTAATTAAAGATAGTGAAAAACTACAAATATTTATGAGATCATAATTAGATTAAGTATTTTCCTTAAGAATTTGGATTTATCTTTGAGAACTAATGCATGATGAGGGTTTAATGATTCAATATTCTCTCCTCCTAAAAAATATTGTTTTTTATCATTTATTAATAAAATATTTTTTTTAATCATAGTTTTACATTTTCTTATTACAGTTGCACGAGGGATATTTGTCATATCTGATATAGACATAGCACTTAACCCAGGACTTTTTTTACCTTCTGAAACTAAATTTTTAACCCAAGTTTTACGGTTAAGGTTTATACCAGCAACATTTCTTTTAGAAAGGTTAATTGATTGATTCATAAGAACTGTTGTTACAATATGACAACTTAATATATCTTTAAAAAATTTGTTGTATGAAAGTATTAAAGGTATTTGCATTCTAAAAAACCATCTTAAACATAATGACCAATTTTTTTTGACAATATTTTCAATTATTTCTTGAGATAAATCTTTTGAGAAAACATTTTTAACGTCAGTACTTTTGAGCATCTGATTAACAAATAGAGAAACATATTTTGATGTAATTTTGATTTGTTGTAGTTGAGAATTTTTATCAAAAGCTGAACGATCTAAAATAATTTGTTTTTTTTTTCTTATTAAAATACCTAATTTTTCAAGCTCTAAAACTTTTCGTCTAATTGTTTCTTTAGGTAATGAAAGTTTTTCACAAAGTTCGGTAATGCTAAATTTTTCTATTATTAGAGTTGGTTTTGAATTGAATTGATCAAAATTAAGATCAACACTCATTGTATTATAAAATTGTAAAGTTTTTTCAACTAATGAAATTATAATCAGAAATTTTATATGATCTTTAAAAGGCAAGTATAGGTAGTTCAACCAATTCCATTGGTGGGCCATCCAATCATTTCCTAACGCAACGTAATTTTTGACCAAGTTATCATAAACTTGTTCATCAGTAAGAGTTTTGGAAAAATCAATTTTTTTAATACTCATAATTGCAAAAGTAGATTTGAAACCCAAAATGAACATGTGTCAACTAAATATTGACCCAGTTTGAACTTTAATAAAATTGTTACACTAAATTATTCATGTTTAATTATAGTATGGAAAATAAAGGCTTTGCAGAAAAACAAACTAAAATCGTGACCCCGAGTGGTTTTGTTATTACTGAAAAGCCTTTAAAAAATGGAAAAACTACTTCTAAACGAGTTGATATCAATGTTTTAAAATCAAAACTTCAAGAGACTGAAAGTAAGGAATTCAAAAAAAATATTTCCATCTTTTCATTTTTAATTTTGGCATTAGCCTCTTTAGGAATTTACCTTTCATTTTGATAAAATTTGCAAATAATATTAATTCGTGATTAAATTGAGTTATGAAAAAAACAGATGTCAGCTTTAAAGATAAAATGATCTATAAATATTTACAAGATGATATTAAAAAACCTCAAGTAAAAAGTAGTAATATAAATGTTCTATTGAATAGAATTAAATTAGATAAAAAAAATGAAAGTAGAAAAAAATTATATTTCTCAGCAGCTGCTTCTACAGGTTTAATTTTATTTGGACTCTTCATATTTTAATAAAATTTACTAAATTTCTTTAAAATTTTTATATTTTTTTGATTAATTGATATTGAATCAAGATATTAAACTATTATAAATCAACATCAGTAAAAGGCGGGGTAGCTCAGTTGGTTAGAGCGCGGGACTCATAAGCCCGAGGTCAGTGGTTCGATCCCACTTCCCGCTACCATTATTTGATGTTAAATCTTCGATCTTGAGAATTAATTATTTTATAAAAGTATCATTAAATTGATTTGATACTCTTACAAATGTAGTACATTTACTTAATTGTTTAAGAGAAGGTGCGCCAACATATGTACAACTACTTCTGATTCCTCCAAGAATATTTGAAATAGTATCTTTTACTTTTCCTCTGTACTTAACTCTGACAACTCTACCTTCACTACTTCTATAATCGGATAAACCGCCATAGTGTTTTTTGTTAGCTGTGAGAGAACTTGATCCATAAAATTCTATATATTTACTTCCATTACTTTTTACAATTTTACCTTTACCTTCATCATGACCTGCGAGCATTCCTCCAAGCATTACAAAATCTGCACCACCACCAAAACCTTTTGCAACATCACCTGGACAAGTACAACCACCATCGGCAATAATGTGTGCCCCTAAACCATGCGCTGCATCAGCACATTCCATAACAGCGCTTAACTGTGGATAGCCAACTCCAGTTTGAATTCTTGTTGTGCAAACGCTTCCAGGACCGATACCAACTTTTACTATATCGGCACCACTTAACACTAGTTCTTGGGTCATATCAGCCGTAACAACATTTCCAGCTATTATGGTTTTTGTTGGATATTTATCTCTAACTGATTTTATAAATTTACTGAATCGTTCTGAATATCCATTGGCAACATCTATACAAATAAATTTGATAAAATTAAATTCTTTCAATAATTTATCAAGTCTATCGAAGTCTTCTTTTTTAATACCAATACTTAAAGCAATATTTTTGTAAATTGATTTAATTTTTTTGTATTGATTTAACTTCTTAATATCATGTTGTTTAGTTAGACAGGTAATCATATCAAATTCAGACATTTTTTCTGCAACACCTAATTCACCTACACCATCCATGTTTGCAGCCATGATTGGAATTCCTGACCATTCATTGTTGCTATATTTGAATTTATAAGTTCTTTTTAAATTTACATCTTTACGACTTGATAAAGTGCTTCTTTTAGGTCTAAATAGTACATCTGAATAATCAAGTTTTACCTCTTCTTCAATTCTCATTTAAATTGTAAGTTATTATTATAAAAATTAATTTCAAATTAATAAATAGCCTGTGGATAAGTTTTTAGTCAGCTATTTTCGTATAATTTTATATTAAATAATCTTTTTCATAAGTACTTTTTTGTTAAAGATTTCTAAATTATTGAAGAAACAATAATAACAGATTAAACTAAAATAAATATGATATATCAAGATATAACAGTAATAATAGCTTCTTTTTATAGTCGAGACAAAATATTTGATTGCATAAATTCTATAAGCAAGGATGTAAAAATAATAGTCGTTGAAAACTCAAACGATGAAAATTTAAAAAATGAAATTTATTCAAAGTATAAAAATGTCGAGTGTATACTTTCAAAAGAGAATTTAGGATATGGTAGTGCTAATAATCTAGCTTTATCAAAAACAAATACAAATTATGCCTTAATAATTAATCCTGATGTAGTTTTAAGTGATAACGCATTAAAAAATTTTTTTTTGACTGTTAAAAAGAACCCAAATTTTGGAATTTTAGCTCCTATTTCAAAAGATGAAAAATATCAAAATTTTAACATTGATATTGATAAAAATCTTAAAGAAGTTGAAACCGTAAAAGGTTTTGCAATGTTTCTTAATATAAAAAATTTTAAAGAAATAGGATTTTTTGATAGTAATTTTTTTCTTTATTTTGAAGAAATAGATTTATGCAAAAGATTACAATTAAATAATATCAAAATATATATAGACCCATCTATTAAAGTGCATCACTTAGGAGGAGCCTCTCATGATTTAAAATTTAATAAATCAATGGAACTATCTAGAAATTGGCATTGGATGTGGTCAACATTTTATTTTCATAAAAAGCATTATGGATATATGTCAGCACTTAGTAAGATATTACCTAAATTTTTTTCATCTCTTTTTAAATTTATATTTAATTTTATTCTATTAAATAAATCTAAAAGCGATATCTATAGATTTAGACTTTTGGGTATTATAAATTCGATTTTATTAAAAAAATCATCTTATAGACCTAAAATTTAATTATTCTTGATTTTTTATAGATTAAAAGATACTGAAATTTCGATGGAAAAGAAAAGATATAAAATTTTGATTACCGGTGTAGCTGGTTTTTTAGGCTCTCATTTGTCAGAAAAATTAATAGAACTTGGTCATACTGTTATAGGTATAGACAATATGGTTGGTGGATATAAGGACAACATTCCAAGCAATGTAGAGTTCCACAATGTTGATTGTTGTGATTTTTCAAAAATAAAACAATTAATGAAAAATATTGATATAGTTTATCACTGTGCAGCGACTGCTCACGAAGGGTTGTCGGTTTTTTCACCACATGAAATTACAAAAAATAATTATTTAGCTTCAGTATCGATTTTTTCTGCAGCAATAAATGAAAAAGTAAAAAGAATAATTTTTTGTTCTTCAATGGCTAGGTATGGTGATCAACAGACACCATTTACAGAAGAAATGAAACCTAAACCCGTAGACCCTTATGGTGTTTCCAAAGTTGCTAGTGAACAAGTTTTACAAATTTTATGTGATTTAAATAATATTGAATGGGTAGTTGCTGTTCCACATAATATTATTGGTCCGAAGCAAATTTATAATGATCCTTATAGAAATGTAGTTTCAATATTTTTGAATAGAATGTTACAGGGAAAATCTCCTATAGTTTATGGAGATGGAAAACAAAAACGATGTTTTTCTTATATTGATGATTGTTTGAGTTGCATGATTCCAATGCTCGATCAAAAAAATTTGAATAAACAAATAATTAATATAGGACCTGATGAGGAATTTGTTACTGTAAATAAAGTTGTAGAAATTTGTTCAAATATTACTGGATCAAATCTAGAAGCAATTCATAAAGAAGATAGACCAAGAGAAGTGAAGCATGCTACCTGTTCTGCTGATAAGGCAAGAAAGCTATTAAATTATAAGACAAAGGTTAGTTTGACCGATGGAATAAAAAAAACTTATGATTATATTAAAAAAAGAGGAACGAAAGAGTTTAATTATCGTTTGTCAATTGAAATTGAAAATGATTTAACTCCTGAGACTTGGAAAAATAAAGAGATCTAATTTTTTGATTAAAACATTTTTTTAAACTTTTCTAAGCTTATCACTCTTAGATATTCTTTGTAATTATTATAGTAGTCTTCAAATTTTAATTTATTAATTGATTTTTCAATTTTTAAAATCGATGAATTTTTATTTTTCTTTATAATTCCTATACCTTGATCTATTGAACAAGTAAAAATTTCTAAATCTTCTTTTTGTCTTAAATCAACAATTGCTTTCCATACATCTCCATTCCAAATCATTCTATATCTGGGAACAGCTTGTTTGCTCATGTTATCTGGCATACAATCATGAACTAAAATTATTCCATTTTCTTTTAAACAATCAACAGAGTTAAGAATATCTCTTTTTACTTGATCGTAAATATGAAGCCCATCTATGAAAACAATATCGAATTTGTCTTTATTATCCTTAAAGAAATCATCACTAGTTTTTCTAACATTTCCTCCATTTGAAGGATCAACTCCTGTTTTATTTTTTATTTTTACTTTTGAAAATAGTTGATCTTGATCACAACCAATTTCTAAATAATCAGAATAATTATTTTTTTTAATCAAATATTCAATTAAATCCCAACGATAATAATTTAATGGAAAATTATAATTTAATTTTTCTTTAAAATTTTCAATAAAAACTTGATAATAAATTTTTTTAAAAATTTTGGTAAATTTATTTAATTTTTCCATTATTTAAAATTTTAGTGGCCAGGGAATTCAATTAAGTTTTCTATTTTATAACCTTTTTTAATTAATTTATCAGATCCATTTAGGTCAAACAAGTTTATCACAAATATAAAAGCAGCAACTTTCCCTTTAGAAATTTCTATAAGTTTTGCTGCAGCCTCTGCAGTTCCACCTGTTGCTATTAAGTCATCAATTATTAAAACTGAGTTGTTTTCATCAATTGAATCTTTGTGAACCTCTATAGTTGCAGTTCCATATTCTAATTCAAAGTCAACTGAATGAACGTCTGCTGGCAACTTATTTTTTTTTCTAAGCATTATAAAAGGTTTTTTAAGAATATAAGAAACAGCTGAAGCAAAAACAAAACCTCTAGACTCTATAGCTGCTATTTTATCAAATTTTATTTTTTTTGATCTTTCAACTATTTGGTCAATAGTGTGTGTAAAAGCTTTTTCATTTTTTATAAGGGTTGTAATGTCTCTAAATAATATACCTTTTTTTGGATAATCTGGAATAGATCTAATAAATTCTTTTAAATTCATAATAGTTATTTATAAAACTATAAATAAATTAATTTTTAAACATGACAATAAATAAATTAGCAATCATAGGTGGTAGTGGCCTTTATGATGTTGAAGAGTTCAAAAATAGAGAATTATTAGACTTAAATACTCCTTGGGGAAAACCATCAGATCAAATTTTAAAAACTAATTATAAAAATAAAGAAGTTTATTTTTTACCAAGACATGGAAGAGGTCATTTTATTTCACCATCAAATATTAATTTTAGAGCAAATATTGATGCACTCAAACAATCAGGTGTTACAGACATAGTATCTGTTTCTGCAGTTGGTTCTTTAAAAGAAGATCTTCCACCAGGTAAATTTGTTATAGTTGATCAATTTATTGACAGAACATTTGCAAGACATAAAACTTTTTTTGATGATGAAATTGTTGCACATGTTTCTATGGCACATCCAACTTCTAATGGATTAATGAATGCTTGCGAAGAAGCAATTAAAAAAGAAAAAATTGAATTTCAAAGAAATGGTACATACGTTGTTATGGAAGGTCCTCAATTTTCAACGCTTGCAGAATCGAATTTATATCGTTCTTGGAAAGCAGATGTAATTGGAATGACCAATATGCCTGAAGCAAAATTAGCTCGTGAAGCAGAGATAAGATACGCATCTGTTTCAATGGTAACTGATTATGATTGTTGGCACCCTGATCATGAAAACGTTGACGTTCAACAAGTGATTAAAGTTCTTTTAGGAAATGCTGTAAAAGCAAAAAATATGATTAAAAATTTAATAGAAAATTTTGAAGATTATATTGATCCTAAAGATCCAACCAATAATTGTTTAGATGTAGCAATTATAACTGCTCCTGAAAAAAGAACTAAAAAAACTATTGATAAACTTAAAACAGTAGCAGGTAGAGTTTTAAATAAATGAAAATAGAAGGAAAAGAATATCGTACTATTTGGTTTGAAAAAAATTTAGTAAAAATAATAGACCAAACAAAACTTCCACATAAATTTATTATAAAAGACTTAAAAAATATTAAAGATGCAATCAATGCAATTAAAGCAATGGAAGTAAGAGGGGCACCTTTAATAGGAGCAACAGCAGCTTATGGATTGGTACTTTCAATTATTGAAAATAAAGATCAATCGTTTTTAAAAAAATCAGCAGAGGATTTGGTTAAATCAAGACCTACAGCCATTAATTTAAAATGGGCTGTTGATAGAATGATGAATAAATTATCTGGTGTAAATAGTGATAAAATTTTAGAAATAGCATTAAATGAAGCAAAAGAAATTTGTGAAGAAGATGTTAAGTTTTGTAAAAATATTGGATTAAATGGTCTTAAAATAATTGAAGAAATTTACAACAAAAAGAAAGATACAGTTAATATTTTAACTCATTGTAATGCTGGATGGTTAGCAACAATTGATTGGGGAACTGCTACATCGCCAATTTATCAAGCACACAAAAAAGAAATACCTGTTCATGTATGGGCTGATGAAACTAGGCCAAGAAACCAAGGCGCTAATTTGACTTCTTATGAATTAAATGAAGAAGGAATAAAAAATACAATCATTGCAGATAACACTGGTGGTATTTTAATGCAAAGAGGTGAAGTTGATATATGTATAGTTGGTACTGATAGAACTTTAGCTAATGGAGATGTTTGCAATAAAATTGGAACTTACCTTAAAGCTCTTGCAGCAAAAGATAATAATGTTCCTTTTTATGTTGCATTGCCAAGTTCGACTATAGATTGGAACATTAATAATCATAAAGATATTCCAATTGAAGAAAGAAGTTCTGAAGAATTATCTCACATAGAAGGTTTAGATGAAAAAGGCCATGTTAAAAAAGTACAAATATATCCAAAAAAAAGTAAAGCAATGAATTTAGCTTTTGATGTAACGCCTGCTAAATATGTTACAGGATTAATTACAGAAAAAGGTATCTGTGAAGCTTCAACAGAGGGTTTAAAAAAATTATTTAAATGAAAAATCTAAAAGAAAGAGAAGAAGTAATTGAATATTCAATAAAATTAAATACCACTAACTTATCACCTTTAAGATCTGGAAATATTTCAGTTCGAGGTGTTGAAGATGGTATTGAGGGATTTTTTATTACTCCATCAGGAAAGAAATATGAGTCGTTAAAGCCTGAAGATATTGTTTTTTTATCTTTGACTGAAGAAAAAGACTTTTTATCATGGTTTAATTCTGGAAAAAAACCTTCATCTGAATGGAAATTTCATCAAGATATTTACAAGAATAAATGGGAGGCAAAAGCTATTGTCCATGCCCATTCTCCTCATGCTTCAGCTGTTTCGACTCATGGTAAATCGATTCCTCCATTTCATTACATGATTGCTCTTGCAGGTGGTGAAGATATTAGATGTTCTGAATATGCAACTTTTGGTACTCATGAACTTTCTGTAAATATTATTAAAGCATTAAAAGATAGAAAAGCATGTTTAATGTCAAACCACGGTCAGGTTGCATTTGGAGAAAATTTATCAAAAGCTTTTGAGCTTGCACAAGAAGTAGAAAATATTTGCCAACAATATATTATTGCTTTAAAGATGGGAGAACCCAAGATTCTTTCTTTTGCAGAAATGATAAAAATTTTGGAAAAAGTTAAAAATTATAAAAGTGGGTAGTTATAATGACTAAAGTTGGGGAGCATATAACTCTAGATATTATTGGAACAACTAAAGAATATGATCCATCTTTATATGAAAAAGTAATTCACGATATTGCTAAAGCAGCTAAAGTTACAATCTTAAATATTTCTAAGTATAAATTTGAACCACAAGGCTTTACTATTCTAGCTTTATTAGCAGAGAGTCATATGAGCTTTCATACATTTCCAGAAAAAAATATTATTAGTTTTGATTTTTTCACCTGTGGTAAAATTAGCCCATCTATTGCAATTGATATAATAAAAAAAGAATTTAAATATAAACGAATTGTTAAAAAAGAATTTAATCGAGATACTAAGTCTTTATATCATGATATTTATAGCTCACCTGGATTACAAAAATCTTACGTAGTAAATGATGTTTTAGAAGATTTTAAGTCTAAAGTGGGTCAACATATTGAAATTTTAGAATTAGAACAATTTGGTAAATCTTTATTTATAGATGGTGAAATACAAGTAGCAGCATCGGATGAACATTTGTATAGCTCAACTTTTGTAGGAGCAGGCTTAAATTTAAATAGAAATAATGAAAGAGCAGCAATTATCGGAGGTGGAGACGGTGGCGTTGCTAGAGAATGTATTTCAAAAAAATTTAATTTTATTGATTGGTATGAGCTTGACCCTGAAGTAGTTGAAGTTTGTAACAAACATTTAGGGAATATTGGAAAAAAAGCTACCGAAAAAAATTCAGTTAAATGTGTTTGGGGAGACGCATTTGAAAGTATTAAAACAGTTAAAGAAGATACTTATGATCATATATTTGTTGATTTAAATGATGATCAATTTTGTATTGATCTAGCAGCAAAAAATATGGACTCTTTAGTTAGAATTTTAAAACCAAAAGGAGTAATAACTGCACAAGTAGGTAGTCAAGATAAAAAACCCCAACAAGTTGAAAATTGGTTGAATGCTTTCCATCATTATTTTGGAAATACTAAATTATCCAGGGTTTATGTGCCTAGTTTTGACTGTTCTTGGAATTTCTCTTCGTCAATAAATCACTAATTTTTTCTTTTTTATACCTTTAAACTGTGAAATAATAATTTTTTTATTAAAGGAGATATCAATGAATATATTCAAAAAAACTATTTTTTCAGTTTTACTTTCTTTGTTGGTAATGGGAAATGTTTATGCTGATAAAATAAGAATAGGAACTGAAGGCGCTTATCCTCCATGGAATTCAAAAGATGAGTCTGGAAAATTAATTGGATTTGAAGTTGAATTAGCTTGGACACTTTGTAGATATATTGGTAAACAATGTACAATAGTTGAGCAAGACTGGGATGGTATGATACCAGCATTAATCATGAGAAAGTTTGATGCAATAATGGCAGGAATGTCAATTACTGCAGAAAGACAAAAAGCAATTAGCTTTTCACAAGGTTATGCAGATGAGGTTGCATCTTTAGCTGTTATGAAAGGATCTAGTCTTGAGGGTTTGGATACACCTGCAGGAATTAATTTAACTAAACCTGATGCTGCAGCTAAAAAAGCTTTAAAAACTCTTACAGCTGCTTTAGCAGGAAAAACAGTTTGTGTACAAACGGCTACTATTCACCAAAACTTTTTAGATTCAGGTGATGTAGGAAAAGTAAATGTAAGAACTTACAAAACACAAGATGAAGTTAACTTAGATTTAGCATCAGGAAGATGTGATGCTGCATTAGCTGCTGCGGTAGCATTTAGTGATTATGCAGAAAAATCTGGTAAGCCTGTTGTTTTAACTGGACCAACTTTTTCAGGTGGAGCATTTGGTAATGGTGTTGGAGTTGGTATTAGAAAAGATGATACTGAACTTTTAAAAGCATTTAACAATGCAATCGATAAAGCGAGAAAAAACGGAGACATTAGTAGAATTGCTACTAAGTGGTTCGGTTTTGACGCTTCTATGTAATTAAATTTTAGATTTGGCGACTATAATGTATAGTCGCCAATCTGTATGGAACTTCTAGCATTTGGAGATACTGGTTGGGGTGATGAATTATTTCGTGCTACCCTAATGACTATAGCTGTGTCTATTACAGCGATGATAATTGGTTTTAGTTTTGCTGCAGTTTTTACTCCACTAAAATTATCTAAGTATAAATCTTTAAATCTAATTGGAAATATTTACACTACTGTTATTAGAGGTGTACCTGAGCTTTTGGTCATTTATCTTTTCTTTTTTGGAGGGAGTGGAGCTATTATGTTTGTTGCTTCAATCTTTGGTTATAATGAATATATAGAGATTAATGCTTTTATTACGGGATCATTTGCAATTGGTATAATCTCAGGAGCCTATTCAACTGAAGTTTTTAGGGGAGCTATCCGGTCTATTGATAAAGGTCAGTTTGAAGCTGCTAAAGTCTTAGGTTTTAGTAAGTTTAAGCAATTTTATAAAATTACTCTTCCTCAAATGCTGAGACTCGCAATACCAAATTTAAGTAATGTTTGGCAAATTACACTTAAAGACACTTCTTTAATCTCTGTAACAGGTTTGGTTGAAATAATGAGACAATCCTATATTGCAGCTGGATCAACAAGAGATCCATTGTTTTTCTACTCATTTGCTGCAGTTTTATATTTATTACTAACTTTTTTAAGTATGAAATTAATTAATAAATTAGAAGTCAAATATAGCAGGGGATATTAATGGATTTTGAATTAATGGTTAATAGTTTTCCAAAATTACTTAGTGCTGCTGTAATAACTTTAAAACTTTTATCAGTTTCTCTAATTGTAGGATTATTTATTGGACTAATTTTTGCAATTCTAAGATTAAATAAAAATATTTTTATAAATAAATTTGCTTACGGATATTCATATGTATTTAGAGGTACTCCACTTCTAGTACAAATATTCATTATTTATTTTGGTTTAGGTCAAGTTGAATATTTAAGATCAACATTTTTATGGGTGATTTTAAAAGAACCTTATTGGTGCGCAATAATTGCTTTTGCATTAAATACTGGGGCTTATACATCAGAAATTTTAAGATCAGCATTCCAAACTATAAAACCTGGTATAATTGAAGCTGGCAAAAGTTTAGGAATATCAAACAAAATAATTTTTTATAAAATTCAAATACCAATAGCAATTAGACAATCACTTCCAGCTTATGGTAATGAAATTATTTTAATGATGAAAGGGACTTCTTTAGCAAGTACTGTTACTTTAATGGATTTAACTGGTGTTGCAAAATATATTATTTCAACAACTTTTAAGCCTATAGAGGTATTTATAGTGGCTGGTGGAATATATCTTTTTATGACCTTTGTTATTCATAATGTGATTAAATTTTTAGAGAAAAAATATAGTTTTTCTCAATGACGGGGTTAACAGAAGAACAATTAAACCATTATAAAAATAAAGGATATGTTTCACCTGTTAGTGCTTTGACTTCTATTGAAGCAAAAGAAATAAGAGATGAAATAGAAAAAATTGAAAAAGATTGGCCAGGAGCGTTAGAAGGAATTAATCGTAATTATATTCATTTAATTTCACCTATATTTAATAAAGTCTGTTTAAATAAGAATATCCTAGATGCTGTAGAAAGTATAATTGGTAAGAATATTCTAATTTGTGGTACTACACTTTTTATAAAAAATCCTAATGAAAGAGGTTTTGTTAGTTTTCATCAAGACGCAAAATATATAGGTTTAGAACCTCATAACTGGGTTACGGTTTGGGTAGCAGTTACAGATGCAAATGAAAAAAATGGGTGCATGAGAATGCTTCCAGGTTCACATAAAGAAGATTTAAAGACTCATAAACAAAAATTTGATGAAAATAATTTATTAACTCGTGGTCAAACAATTACAAATGTCCAATTAGATAGAACAGATCCCATAATTCTGAAAGCAGGACAAGTGTCTTTACATCATCCAAAAATTGTTCATGGATCAGGATTAAATCAAAGTAATGATAGAAGAATAGGATTTGTTATTCAAAGTTACATAGGAACTAATGTTAATCAAGTTATTGGAAAAATGTATGTTCAAATTGCACGAGGAGAAGATAAATATAAATATCACGAGTATTCTCAAACACCATTTGAGTTAATGGGAAAAAATGAAGTTACTTCTCAAAATAAAGCTAATGAAGAGCTATCGAAGATTTTTTATAGTGGCTCAAAAAAAATTGGAAAATTTTAAAGAATAACAAGATCTAATTTTTGTTTTCCAAGTCTCTCATTTCCGTTTTCAGTTACTAAGTAAGTTTCACCTAAATTCATGGCTAATTCATTGTCTGAATCCATAAGTATCATGTGTATGAAAAAAACATTACCTGGTTGGATAACGTACGGATTGCCCGTGTAAAGCATTGGCCAGTCCATCCAATTCGGTGAAAAAGTTGATCCCAATGAATAACCACAAGCATTCATTCTTGATTTGTTATATCCAAGATCATCAAATGTTTTTGCATGTATATCAAAAACTTTTCCAACTTTATTACCTGGTTTCAACTTATTTTCACAATTTGTTAAAGCCTGAACACAAGCTTCGTGCATTTTAATATGTTTTGGATCAGCTTTTCCTATGGGAATAGTTCTAAACATTGCTGAATGATAATGTTTGTAAGTACCAGCCCATTCAATACTTAATTGATCTTGATTTGATAAATTTCTTTTCTCTGCTTGGTATCTACATAAAAGAGCGTTGTGTCCTGATCCAATAATATATTCATTAGCCGGGTAGTCTCCTCCACCTTCTAAAACTGCTTTTTGCATCTCAGCTAAAATTTTTGCTTCACTAGCACCAGCTTTAGTATGTTTCCAAGCTTGGTCTAAAGCGTTATCTGCTAGCTCAGCTGCTTTTTTTACATAAATAATTTCTTCTTGAGATTTAATAACTCTGAGTTTTGTTATCAATTCAGATTGATCTTCAACATTACAATAATTTTCTAAAGATTTATTTAATCTTAAAGCATTTCGTCCAGTCATGCCGTAAGCTTCATATTCAATACCTACGTTTTTTCCTTTTAAAGAAAGTTCATCTAAAATTATTTTAAGATCATCAGTTGGATTTGAACCATCTTTATCAACCCAAATTCTAATATCTTCAATGTTCGATGTGTTTTGTGCTTGTCGTAAATCAGGAGCTCTAGTTAAAAGAATTACGTTTCCATTTTTATCTAAAATTAGTGTTTGAAAAAAAACATAACCAAATGTGTCATAACCAGTCAGCCAATACATAGACTCTTGTCTGAACATCAATAAGGCATCAATGTTTTTTTCTGTCATTGATTTTAAAACTTTAGTTTTTCTTTGTGAAAATTCTTCTTTTGAAAAATGAAGTGCCATTAATTGAACTAATAACTTGTGTATTCTTTTATTTCTTTAATTGCAGATCCAGTATGATGATTGATTTCTAACTTAATTTTAGCTCGATCGTCATTTAAAAAGTGTACATCTCTTGAAAGTTTAATAAATTTTTCTCCAAAATCTTTATCTTTTTCACACTGTCTTTTATCGTCCTCAATTATCCAAAGCTTAGCATTTATTTCTTTTAGAGAATGATAAAGATTATTAAGTTTATCGTCAGATTTTACGTTTTTTTCTAACTGATCCTTTAAAATAGAATGTTCATTATTAATAAATTTTAATTTTTCAGGATCTTTTATTTTTTCTTGTTTAATCTCTAAAATCGAAATTTTATCTAAAAGTTCTCCAGTTGAAACTTCTACTATAATTTTATTCATAAAATTTAATACTGTGTTATCTTGTTATAAATATGTCTAATATTTTAATTATTAAACACGGATCATTAGGAGATATAGCTCAAGCAAGTGGGGCAATTCAAGACATATCTGAAAATCATAAAAATGATCGAATTTATTTACTTACAACAAAACCTTATTTTGAATTATTTAAGAAAAATCCATTTATCCATGAAGTTATTTTAGACAAAAGACTACCTAAATATAACTTAGTTTATTTATATTTTTTAATGAGAGAACTCAAAAAACATAAATTCTCAAGAGTTTTTGACCTTCAAAATTCCTCAAGAACAAATTTTTATAAAAATATTCTTTTTCCAAAAGCAAGTTATGAAAGTTGGTCAAGTTCACACACAACGTTACCAAAAGATAAAAATAAAGATGAATTTGATAAATATTCCGTTCTTGAAAGATTTGATCATCAATTAAAAACTTCTGGATTAAATACTTCAAATACTCTGAAACCTAATTTTAGTTGGGCTTCTTCTGATATCAGTGAAATTAAAAACCAATATGGTTTAAAAAAATATATTTTATTATTTCCATTTTGTTCTCCACATCTAACTATTAAAAAATGGCCTTTTTATAATGATTTGATTAAACTTGTTTTAAATAAGTTTGGTGAAGAATACAAAATTGTTACAGCCCCTGGACCTGATGAAATAAAAGATGCAAAAGAAATTAATGGATTAGCACTACTCGATAATGGAAGATCTTTAGATATTTCTCAATTAACTTCATTAATAAAAGATAGCTCTTTTGTTGTAGCTAATGACACGGGGCCAGCACATATAGCAGCTCATGTGGATGCCAAAGGTTTAACTTTATTTGGAAAACACACTACAGCTTACAAAGTAAGTATTGAAAGAGAAAATTTTAAAGCAATACAAGTTAGTGATTTAAACAATTTAAGTGCTGATAAAGTTTTTGAAAGATTAACTAATTCTTTATCTTAGTTTTTTCAATTAGCCTTAGAATCATAGGTACAATAAATAATATAAATAATAATCTAATTATATGATGAAAAGCAACAAAGTCTGGCTCTAAATCATATGCAATAGCTATTACTGCTACTTCATAAATACCACCAGGACAAAAAGATAAAATTAAAGTTAAAAAATTATTATCTACAAAAAAAGTTGCAATAAAAGCAGCAATTAAACCTAATAAAACCAAAAGTATAGTTGCAACTAAACCATGAAATGAATTATTAGCAACTTCTTTAACAGTTTTATTTGCAAATCTACATCCAACAGAAGCTCCCAATATTAATAAACAAAAATTAATTGATGCATCTGGTAATTTGTAAGAAGCAATATCAAAAATTTGTAAAACACCACTTGCTACCAATGTTCCTGACAATAGTGCGGCTGGAACTTTAGCTTTATCAAAAAAGAAAATGAAAATTAATGAAGCTATAATTAATAAAACTAAATCCCAATGATTTTGAGACATATAGTCAAATTTTTGTAGCTCCAAAGAGTCTGATGTTGAAAGATTAACAATAATAAAAGGAAAGATTGTAATTATTATTATCAATCTAATTAAATGTGCTGTAGCGACCTGTGATAAATCAGATTTTTCATATTCAGCTAAAATCATTAAAGGACCCAAAGCACCTGGAGCAGCAGAAAAGATTGAAGTCTTTTCTTTATAACCTGAAAATTTTTGTAAATACTTTGAAACAATTACAATACTAACAATAATATATCCCAACATAATGATTGTAGTCCAAATCCAATTAACCATTTGATTTAGAAGGTTTTGATCTATGTAGTTCCCAATGTGTAATCCTAAGATGATTAATATTGAGCTGAGAGCTAGTTTTGGCATAAAAATTTTAAAACCATTTAATGCTGCAATAGAAACTACAATCATAGGACCTATCATCCAAGCTAAAGGAATATTGAAAAGATCAGCAAGAAGAGCACTTGGTATTGAAATAATGATGACAAGTAAAAATTTTTTAGAGAAAAGTTTTCTTATATTTTCTAGACTCAGTGGAATCGCGTGCTGCATGTATTCTATTAATGGTTGTTGACTACATTATAAAAAATATGTTTAATCAACTTATTAACTATAACAATGAGAGGAAATAATGAAACTAATTAAATCTTTTTTTTCAGTTTTGTTTTCAGCTGCTCTTTTACTTTCAGCAACAACGACTAGTTCAATTGCAATTGATAAATTGCACTTTGTAATCGGTGGTGGTGCTGGTGGTGGTTGGGATGGAACAGCCAGAGGTACTGGAGAAGCTTTAACAAAAGCTGGATTTTTAAAAAGTGCATCATTTGAAAATATGTCAGGTGGTGGTGGAGGTAAAGCACTTGCTTTTATGATTAATACTAAACCTGAAAATACAGTTTTAGTACAATCAACACCACTAGTTTTAAGATCAATTACTAGACATAAAGGATATGTAAGTGGAAATGGAACTTTATCTTATAAAGATGTTGTGCCAATCGCTGGAGTAATAGGTGATTATGGTGCAATTGCTGTAGCAAAAGACTCACCATTTAAAAACTTTAAAGATGTTGTGGATGCATACAATGCTAATCCAAGTTCAGTTAAAATGGCAGGTGGTTCTGTTAGAGGAAGCATGGACCATTTGATTGGAGCTTTAGCATTTCAAGCTGCTGGAGCAAATCCTAACGATGTGATCTATGTTCCTTATGATGCAGGTGGTAAAGCATTAGCTGGACTTTTATCTGGAGAAACTCAAATTATTTCAACAGGTTTAGGTGAACTTATGGGAGCAAGAGACCAAGTAAGAATTATTGGTATTACTGCACCCGAAAGAGTTTCTGACGCACCAGATGCACCAACGCTTAAAGAACAAGGATACGATGTACAGTTCGTTAACTGGAGAGGATTTTTTGGTCCTCCAGGCATGAGCAATAAAGACAAAAAAGCAATTGCTAAAATGCTAGGCGATGTACAAAAAACTCCTGAATGGGAAACTGTTAGAGCAAGAAATGCTTGGGTGAATATTTATAACCCAGACAAAAAGTTTGTAAAATTTTTAAAAGCTCAAACTAAAGAAATGACAGCTCTTATGAAAAAATTAGGAGTTATTTAATCCTTCGGGTTAATTAATTTAAAGAGCAGTGAATATAAATACTACAAAAATTATATCACTGCTCTTTTTTATTTTTTCAGCATTTTATTTATATACCGCTTACCAGATTCAAGTTTTTTCATTTGACGAAAATGCACCTTTTAATGCTAGGACTTTTCCTATTTATTTGGGTTATACAGGACTGTTTTTTTCTGGATTAAAGATTCTTTTACCAGAACCTAATACTATTAAAATTGATCACAAAAATTTAGAATATAAAAAGACAGCAATACTAGTTATTATAGCTTTTATTTATGGTGCTTTGATATTAAAAGTTGGATATTTTTTAACCACATCATTATTTTTAGCTTCATCATATTATTTTTTAGGAGAGAGAAGATGGCTTCTAATCTTTTTACTATCATTTCCATTTGTTGCAGCGTTTATGTATCTTTTACATGGAGTACTTGACATTTATTTAAGAGATCCATTTTTAAAATTAATTGGAGTTATGTGATGATAGAGGGAATTTTAATTGGTTTAAAAACTGCACTAACTTTTCAAAATATATTGATGGTAATGATTGGTTGTTTTTTTGGAACAATTATTGGAATGCTACCTGGTCTTGGACCAATGACAGCTATTGCATTAATGATACCAATTACATATGGATTTGACCCAGCAACTGGATTAATTTTAATGGCAGGTGTTTATTATGGCGCAGTATTTGGTGGTTCAACTTCATCAATATTATTAAATGCACCTGGTGTACCTGGAACTGTTGCCACTTCATTTGACGGATATCCTATGGCACAACAAGGAAAAGCTGGGAAGGCATTAGCTATAGCTGCATGGAGCTCTTTTGCAGGAGGAACTCTTGCTGCAATATATTTGTTATTTATGGCTCCAAGTTTATCTAAAGTAAGTTTATCGTTTAGATCTCCAGATTACTTTGCATTAATGATTTTAGGTTTAACTGCAATTGCAGCTTTTTCATCTAAAGGACAGTTTTTAAAAGCAATGATGATGGTTGTTTTAGGTTTAATGTTAGCTTCAGTTGGTCAAGATTCTTTATCAGATATTACAAGATTTACATTTAATAACATGAATTTAACCGATGGAATTAGTTTTGTTTTAGTTGTAATGGCAACTTTTGCTATGAGTGAGGCGTTAACAATTATTTTAAAAAGAAATGATCCAACTGCAGCAGCTAAGCAGGTTTCTTTAACAGAACTTGGCTCTATTAGGATTAATAAAGAAGAAAGAAGTAAAATGTTAAAAACCATTCCTCGTAATTCGATTATGGGTTTTTTTATTGGTGTTTTACCAGGCGCTGGTGCAACTATTGCATCATTCTTAGCATATGGAATGGAAAGAAATTTTGTCAATGATGAAGAAAAACAAAAATTTGGAAAAGGAAGTGTTCATGGTTTAGCTGCTCCTGAAACAGCTAATAATGCTGCATGTTCTGGAGCTTTCGTACCTTTGTTAACTTTAGGAATACCAGGAAGTGGAACAACTGCAGTTATGCTTGGTGCTTTATTAGGATTTGGAATACAACCTGGGCCAAGGCTTTATATAACTAACCCAGAAATTTTTTGGTCAGTTATAATGTCGATGTATATTGGAATGGTAATATTACTTATACTAAATTTGCCATTAATCCCTTATATAGCCAGAATACTCGCTGTACCTAAAAACTATTTAATTCCACTTATTTTATTTTTTTCTATTACAGGAATCTACGTAATGTCATTTAATAATTTTGATATTTATTTAATGATAGGAATTGCTGTTGTAGCAACTTTTATGAGGCTATATGATTTTCCGATGCCGCCACTTATTCTTGCTTTTGTTTTAGGAGGATTAATGGAAGAAAATTTAAGAAGATCATTGTTAATTAGCGATGGTTCTTTTGATTTTTTATGGGGCAGACCTTTAACTTTAATAATATTATTGTTTACAATTTCAATAATAGGTTGGCAAATTTATAAAAGTTTTAAAAAATAATTAACTATAAGATTCCCTTATATTTTTCAATTATCTTATTCCAATGAAAATTTTGTGAATTTATTTTTGCAGCTTTACCATATTCAATATATTTCTTATCTTTTAGTAAATTTTCTATACTGGAATAAACATCATCAAGTTCATTTCCATCACATATTAATCCAGTTTTTTCATGAACGATTACATCTGAAGCTCCACCATCTTCTCCACCAAGAGAGGGAATACCATATTGAGCAGCTTCGATATAAGCTATTCCAAATCCTTCAACTGAAGTTTTATGGATGATTGAAGGCATAACAAAAATATTTGATTTAGCTATCAAGGCATTTTTTAAATCATTACTAATATCTTTGAAAAACATCACTTGCGCACTTAAATCAAGTTCTTGAACTAATTTTTTAAGATTTTCTTCCTCGTCACCATAACCAATACATATGTAGACAATATCAGGATGTTGTTGTTTTAAATTTCTTAGTGCCATTATTATTTTTTCATGATTTTTTCTTTTATCAAATCTAGAAACAGTAATTAATCTTGGAGTTTTTACTTTGAGTAAACTTTCAACTTTTTCAAGCGCTTTTTTATTTAATTCTTGAACAGGATCAACACCAGGGTTTATAACTATTATTTTATCATAAGCTACACCATTATCTATTGCCAATTTTTTAGTATATTCAGAATTAGCAATTACTTGATCTATATTATTTAAAACTTTGATAATTCTTTTATTTAATAAGCTTCCTTTAGGATGATTAATTTCTTTTCCATGAATTAAACAATATTTTTTCTTATCCGTTTTAATTAATTCTAAACTTTTCCAATGATCAGCTATAATTCCCTGCACTTTATTTTCTTTTAAAAATTCATTAACTAGTTGAGCTTTTCTTATTTTTCTAAGGAATTTAATTCCACCAACTCTTTCAATTGAAAAATTTACTTTACCATCAAATTCTTTATGATTTTCTTGATAATCAGCAAAAACTTTAATCATAAAGTTTTTGGACATCTCTTTACTTAGACCCCATATTAGACTTTGCATACCACCCAATTCTGGTGGAAAGGATCGAGTTACAATTAGATACATTAATTATTTTTCCATTTAATGCTACAACCAGCACTAGGTGATTGGCTTTCAGGCCCTTTTCCTGTTTCAGCAATTTGCTTCATAGCTTTAAGTAAATCACTTTCACCACTTCTTACAGGAACTAAGTTTTTAAGTTCTCTTAATCTACCTCGGTATTGAAGTTCTAAATTTTTGTTATATCCAAAAAAATCTGGCGTACATACAGCATCATAAGTTCTAGCAATTTCTTGTGTTTCATCTATGAGATAAGGAAAACCAAATTGATTTTTTTTAGAAAATTCAATCATATTTTCAAATGAGTCTTCTGGGTAGTTTTCTGAATCATTAGCACATATAGCCACTGCGTTAATGCCGATTTTTTTCAATTCATTACAATCTTCAACAATATCTTTTGTTACAGCTTTAACATAAGGACAATGATTGCAAATGAACATTATCAATGTTCCATTTTCACCTTTAATATCATTTAAAGAAATCATTTTGTTGTCAGTAGATTTAAGTTCAAAGTCATGAGCTTTCTGTCCAAAATCACATATTGGAGTTTGTATTGCCATAATGTAATAATATATAAATTATGTTTTATGATTTAAAAGATAAAAAACCAAAAAACTCTGGCGAAAATTGGGTAGCGCCAAATGCAACTGTAATAGGCGACGTTACATTAGAAAAAAACTCAAGTATTTGGTTTAATGCAGTTTTAAGAGGCGATATAGAAAATATTTATATTGGTGAAGGATCTAATGTACAAGATGGGAGTGTTTTACATACTGATCCAGGCTATCCTCTTAAAGTTGGAAAGAATGTAACTATAGGACATATGGTTATGCTCCATGGATGTACGATAGGGGACAATAGTTTAATTGGAATTGGTGCAGTAATTCTAAATAACGCAAAGATTGGAAAAAATTGCATCATAGGTGCAAAAGCTTTAATTACTGAAAATAAAGAAATACCAGACAACTCTTTAGTAATTGGTTCTCCAGGTAAAGTTGTAAGAGAAGTTACTGAAGAAGAAAAAAAAGCTGTCGCAGAAAATACTAAACATTACCAAGATAATTGGAAAAAGTATTCTAAGTCAATCTTTTAGAGATAATATTTGTTAATTTAAAATATCAATAATTTTTTTTTTGATTGTTTCACTTACTTTGATAGTTCCTAGCTTGTTAGGATGAATATTATCTTGTTGATTTAAACTTGGATCAAGTGCTACACCATCAAGAAGAAATGGTATTAAAGGTAAATTATATTTATTAGATAATTTTGGATAAATAGCATCAAATTCCTTTTTGTATTTAGTGCCATGAGTTGTTGGTGCAATCATACCGGCTATAATAATTTGAATTTTTTTTTTGTTTGCAATTTTAATTATTTCTTCTAAATTTTTCTCAGTTTCTTGAGGTTTAATTCCTCTAAGCATATCGTTAGCACCCAAACCAATAATAATTAAGTCAATTCCTGGTTCAGATAAACTCCATTCAGCTCTATTCAATCCTCCTGAAGAAGTACTTCCCGAAACACTTCCATTAATTACCACAATATTAAATCCATCATTTTTTAGACTATTTTCTAAAACCAAAGATAAATGATGCTCTTTTGGCAATCCATATCCAGCCATCAAACTGTCGCCAAATAAGACAACCTTTTCTATTGCATTTGCTTTTAAGTGTACTAGAAAAATTATTAAAATTTTTATAAATAAACTTTTATTCATGAGCACTCTTCTTAAATTAAAAAAAATAAATCTCCAATACAAAACTGGTAAAGAAAATATAAGTGTTTTAAAGAATATAGATTTAAATATACAAAAAAAAGAAACAGTTTCTGTAGTTGGAGAAAGTGGCTCAGGAAAAACAAGTTTAATCATGCTTATTGGTGGATTAGAAATACCTACCTCGGGAAAAATATTTTTTCAGGATCAAGAAATTACCAATCTTAAAGAAGATGAAATATCAGAAATAAGAAAGAAAAATATTGGGATTATATTTCAATCTTTTTATTTAATTCCTAATTATACTGCAGTTGAAAATGTTGCTCTAACTCTTGAGCTTAATAATTTTAAGAATCCAGAGAAAGAAGCAAAGCATTTGTTAGATCGTTTTGGTTTAAAAAATCGTTTTAATAATTTACCAAGTCAATTATCAGGTGGAGAGCAACAGCGTGTGGCAATTGCTAGAGCTATCGCAATGAAGCCTGAACTAATTTTAGCTGATGAACCAACAGGAAATTTAGATACTGAAAATTCTATAATGATTGTAAATATATTATTTAAGTATGTAAAAGAAGAAGGCTCTTCTTTGATAATGGTAACTCATGATCCCAAACTTGCAGATAAAGCTAAAAGAAAAATAAAAATTAAAGATGGAAAAATTAAATAACTCTTCAGAATTTGGTTTAATTTTTAAATATGCTTTGAAAGATTTAAGCAGAAATTATCATAAAATTTCTAGTATAGTTATTACATTATTTATCAGTCTTTTTATCTTAAGCGCTATTTTCACAATTGAAGATAGTCTTAAAAAAGAACTAAATGATAATGCAAAAGCTCTCTTAGGTGGAGATTTAGAAATTGATTATAATCGTAATCAGGGAAATTTAGATCTAGTTAATAAAGTTAAAGAATTTACAATAGTTTCTCAAATGATTGAGTTTAGTACTATGCTCTCAACAACTGGTAGAGAAAAAAATAAATCTTTATTTACAAGAATAAAAACTGTGGACGAAAAATATCCTCTATATGGAAATGTTGTTTATGAGCCTGAAGGTGCTTATGAAAGAATGCAAAAAGAATCTAATACAATCCTTATAAATGAAAGTTTATCAAAAACCCTTAATATAAAAATTAATGAACAGGTAAAAGTCCAAGATCAAAACTTTATAGTTATTGGAATTATTAAATCAGTACCAGATGTTAGTGGATTTGTAGCATTTGGTGATTGGGCTTTAGCAGGAAAGCAAACTTTAGAAATATTAAAACTTAATGAAATTGGAAGCTTTTTAAACTATGAATACAAAGTAAAATTTAATGAAGGAGATAATCCTGAAGAAATAGAACAAAGAATTGAAAATATTTTTAAAGACGATCAAAAAGTAAAACTTAGATATCCTGAAAATTCCGCAAGTGGAATAAAGAGAGTTATTAATAATTTCTCTCAATTTTTATCTCTTGTTTCGATCAGTGCAATGTTGATTGCTGGTATTGGAATTGCTAACACTTTGCTTTCTTTCATAAATCAAAACAACATGTCGATTGCTGTGAGAAAAGCAGTTGGGTTTTTTTCAGGTAATATTAAAAGATTATATTATCTTCAGTTATTTATACTTTTATTTATCATCACTGTTGTTGCTTATGGATCTAGTTTTTTAATTGTACCAATAGCAGATAAATATCTTTCTGATGGATTGGGATTGAATGTCTACCCATTGTTTTCATTTCTCAACTTTTTTAAAATATTTTTAGTTGGATTATTAGTTCTTGTAATTTTTTCTATTCCAACAATTAGTTCTATTGATCAAGTCAAAGCATCTAATTTATTTAGAAACGTATTTCAGAATCTTCAATTTTATTATTCTAAGAGATCAGTTGTTATAAGTTTTTTTTTATTATCTATATTGATTTTATTATTCACTATTGGATCTGAACAGCCCTCTTATAGTTTGGGATATTTTGCTGCTTTTTTTGTGTGTTTAATTGTATTTTTTTTACTTTCAAAATTAATCATTTTTTTCCTAAAAAAATTTAAATCAAGTCCAATAATTTCTTTAAAAGTTTCAATTAAAAATATTACGCAAACAAAAAGCATAACTCCTATTACAGTTATGTCCTTAGGTTTAGGAGTAACCTTATTATTAACTCTAGCTTTGGTTGGTACAAATTTTCAAAGAGAAATTGCTAAATCTATTCCTGATATTGCCCCTGATTATTTCTTTGTAGGTATTCAAAAAGGTGAAAAAAATAAATTTGAGCAAGGTATTTTAAACATGGATCCAAATGCAAATATTGAAATTGTTCCAATGGTATCATCTGGAATTGTACAAATTAATGGAGTTGATCCTAATACCTACATTAAACCAGATAATGATAGTTACTGGGTTATTGGTAGTGAAAGAAGATCTTCTTGGGTAGAAAATCCGCCTGAAGATAATCCAATTTTAGAAGGTGAGTGGTGGGATTTGTCAAAGCCAGATCAACTTCAAATATCTTTAGATGCTAAAGTAGCTAAAGATTTTAACATCCAGTTAGGTGATATTTTTACTTTAAATGTTTATGGAAGAGAAATTAAAGGAGAGGTGATTAATTTTAGAGAAGTAGATTATAGAGATTTAAGCATCAACTTTGCAATGTTATTTAACCCTCAATTTGCGAAAAATATTCCACACGAATATTTGGCCACTACAAAATTTAATTTAAATAAATTTGATGAAATTGAAATGCTTGAAATTATGCCAAGTTTATCAATGATAAAAATTGCAGATTACTTAACAAAAGTTACTGCTGTTTTAAACAAGGTGTTTATTGCTGTTACTTTAATTTCAGCTGTTACGATTGTCATAGGTTTGATCGTTATTTCAAGTGCAATTATGGTTCAAGGAAAAGTAAAAGAATATCAAAATTTAGTCTTCAAAATCTTAGGTTTTTCAAAAAAACAAATTGTTTTTTCATCATTAATTGAATTTATCATTATTTTTAAATCTGTAATTTTAATTTCAATATTCTTTGCTGTGATTGGTTCAAAATTTATCATTGAAAATATTTTTGAACTGGTATGGATGTTTGACTTTAAAGTTTTGATTTATTTAGGATTTTCAATTGGATTTGTCACTTTAATTTTAATAATGTTAACAAATTTAAAATACTTAAACCCAAAAGTTTACCCATTGATTAGAAATCAATAATATAATTTTAATTTAAATTAAGGTATTAACCAACTCTCTTTTTTATTTTCTAAATAAAATTTTGCTCTTCGATGTCCTTTAGCAGCAAGATATAGCCACTCAATAGATTTAATTTTACATTTTATAACAGTAAAGTTTTTATATCCTTCTTCGCTTTGCTCCATTGTATAATCAAAATCTTCTAATTTAGATATCATTCCAGAGGTTGGATTTTCTGATGTAGTTCCTGGAGGACTATCGGTTAAATAACAACGTCTGCTTATATGCTGAGTTTTCTTCCAAGATTCTTCTGTTGTAGAGTTTTGATTATTAACTTCACACTCTACTTTTACTCTTAATTGGATTTTTTCTTCCTTATCGTAAAAAAGTAATGATGCTTTGTTATTTTTCTTAAGAATATCTACTTTTGGAGATCTTAAATCAGTATGAAATTGTAAAAGTTTATTACCTCTGTCTGATTTACGTAAAACAACAATTCTACCATCTACTTCATCTTGATGAGCACAGATAAAAACAGGAATTCTGAATGGTGAACTTCTATTAGTCACTGCATCATCTAGCATAGACCAGTACTTATTTTGAATTTCTTCTAAGTTCTCATAGTATGCTGGTTGCATACATTACTTTCTAAATCTTTTAATTAGACTTGAAGTGTCCCAACGATTTCCACCCATACCTTGTACTTCTCCATAAAATTTATCTACAAGTTCTGTAATGGGTAATAATGAGCCATTATTTTTAGCTTCTTCCATAGCAATTTTTAAGTCTTTTCTCATCCAATCTACAGCAAAACCAAAATCAAACTTGTCATCAATCATTGTTTTGTATCTATTTTCCATTTGCCAAGATTGAGCTGCACCTTTTGAAATAACTTCGATCACATCCTCCATATTTAATCCAGCTTTAATTCCAAAATTAATTCCTTCGGATAAACCTTGAACTAATCCTGCAATACAAATTTGATTAACCATTTTTGCAAGTTGGCCACTGCCCGCATTACCAAGCAGTTTCATTTTTTTGCTGTAGCAATCAATTTTATCTTTTGCTTTATCAAAGTCAGCTTGATCACCACCAATCATAACTGTAAGCGCACCATTTTCTGCACCTGCTTGACCACCTGATACAGGAGCATCTAAGGAACCAAATCCATTTTTTTTGGCATATTTATAAATTTCTTTAGCAATTGTTGCTGAAGCTGTGGTGTTATCAATATAAATAGATCCTTTTTTAATTGTTTTAAAAGCACCATTATCACCAAAAGTAACTTCTCTTAAATCATTATCATTACCAACACACGTAAATATATATTCAGCATCTTTCACTGCCTCTGCAGGTGTATCAGCTATTTTACCTTTGTATTCACCAATCCATTTTTCAGCTTTAGATTTAGTTCTATTAAAAACAGTTACATTGTGACCGGCTTTTGATATATAACCTGCCATTGGATAACCCATGACACCAAGACCTATAAAAGCAACGTTACAACTCATAATTTTTTTATATGTTTAATAACTTAAGTTTAAAAGTAATTATATTTGGATTTATATTTACATTTTTTTCAAGTTTTGGACAGAGTTTTTTTCTTGGACTTTTTAATTCAAGTTTACGTGATGCTCTTTCCATATCTCATGGACAATTTGGCTCCATCTATGCTTCAGCAACTCTTTTAAGTAGTTTTATTTTAGTTTGGATTGGAAAAAAAATTGATGATATGAATATTTTAAAATTTGCTTTCTACGTTATAATTTTATTAGCGATATCATGTTTTTTATTTTCTAAAATTTCATCAATAATTTTTTTATTTTTTTCAATTTTTTTAATGAGACTTTCAGGTCAGGGATTAATGTCTCATACTGCCACAACTACTATATCAAGATATTTTGAAAAAAGTCGAGGTAAAGCTTTAAGCATTATATGGCTTGGTTTGTCACTTGCTGAATTTATATTGCCATTATTAATTGTATTCTTATTGACTATGATCGAATGGCAAAATATTTGGTTTTCTATATCAATAATTACAATACTACTTTTACCTATTCTCTCTTTTCTTTTGGTAAAGAATATTAATTTAGATTCAAGAGAGAGTTTAAATATTGATCAATTAGAAACTAAAGAAATAAAACAATGGAAGAGAATTGAAGTATTAAAGGATTACAGATTTTATATTGTATGTTTAAATATGTTAGCAATGCCGTGGATTGCTACAGGGACTTTTGTTTATCAATCCTTCATTTCTACATCTAAAGATTGGGGGCCTTATGTAATAGCACAGTCATTTATGGCTTACTCAGTTTTATCAGTTATCACACTATTTTTCTCTGGGTTTTTAATTGATAAATTTACAAGTAGAAAACTTTTAATTTATATGAACATTCCTCTTTTATTATCAGCTTTAGTTCTTTTTTATTTTAATAATCCAATCTCATCATTTGTGTTTCTTGGTTTGATTGGTATTTCAAATGGATTCGCAAATGTTTTAGGTTCATCAATTTGGGCAGAGATTTATGGAGTAAAATATATTGGATCAATTAAAGCTTTAACAACTGCTTTAATGGTTTTTTCAACTGCTTTTGGAACTGCTTTGTTTGGTTTTTTAATAGATAATGGATTTTCGATAGAACAAATAGCATTAGTTTCGGGTACCTATATTACTTCTTCAATAATTTTATTATTTTTTGTTAAAAATAAGCTAGATCCTAAATATATATAAAAAATCTCCTTGATTTTTTAAAGTTCACTGTATAGATACTGCGCATGGCAAGAGTTACTGTAGAAGATTGTATTGATAAAGTAGATAGTCCTTACGAATTAGTTCTAGTCGCAAAAGAAAGAGCTACTCAACTTAATACAGGTATTGAACCGACTTTAGATAAGGATAATGATAAAAATACTGTTATAGCATTAAGAGAAATTGCAGAAGACAACATCAAGGTTAAAGATTTAACTGAGAGTGCAGTTTATAAATTAAGAAAACATGTTGAACAAGTTGATGAAGGAGCTGAAGCGGATGAAGATATAGGTGATGACTTTGAAAGTTTATACAAAGGTGAAATTTCAAAAAGTGGAACACCAATTTTACCATCTAAAAGAGCTAGAAAAACTCCTGAAAAGATTCAAGTATCTAAAGAGGATTTAGAAGAATTATCTAAAACAGAACAACCTAATGTAGAGGCTACTGATACTGAAGAAAATGAAGGTGATCAAGATCAAGGTGATATTTCGTTAGAAGAAGTTTCAGAAAGTGAAAATCAAGGATCCGAAGTTAATTCTGAGGATTCTGATACTTCAAACTCATAATAAAATAATATAAAGTTAAATCATGAATAGGAAAGTGTCAGTTGCTCCCATGATGGACTGTACGGATCGTCATGAAAGATTTTTTTTAAGATTAATTTCTAAAAATACACTTTTATACACCGAAATGATTGTAGATGAAGCAATCAACAGAGGTGATAAAAAAAAATTACTTGAATTCAATATTAATGAAAAACCTCTAGCACTTCAATTAGGTGGTTCTTCTCCAAAACTTTTAGCTGAAGCATCAAAAATAGGTGAGGATTTTGGTTACGATGAAATTAATTTAAACTTAGGTTGTCCAAGTAAAAAAGTAGAAAAAAATAAGTTTGGTGCATGTTTAATGAAAGAGCCAAATCTCGTTGCAGATTGTTTAAGTAAAATGCAATCAGTAACAAAACTACCTGTTACAATTAAAACAAGAATTGGTTATGACGATGTAGAAAATTATGAAAATTTTTATAATTTTATATCAATACTAAAATCAACAGGTGTTAAAACATTCATTATTCATGCTAGAAAAGTAATATTAGGAAAATTTACTCCAAAACAAAACTTAAATGTTCCACCATTAAAATATGACTATGTTTATAAATTAAAAAAGGATTTTACAAATGAAGAAATTATTATTAATGGAGGTATTACATCAGTTGAAGAAGTAAATTCTCATCTTAAAAAAGTTGATGGAGTAATGATTGGAAGAGCGGCATATCACACACCATACTTATTAGCTGATATTGAAAAAGAAATATTTAAAAATGAAAATGTACCAAGTAGACAACAAGTTATTGAAAATTTAATTCCTTATATTAAGAATGAATTAGAAAAAGGAACTAGACTTAACCAAATAATGAGACATACCTTAGGTTTGTTTCATGGACAAGTAGGTGCTAGTTATTGGAAAAGATATTTAAGTGAAAACATGTGTGTCCGTAACGCTGATATTCAAAAAATTGATCACATTATGGATAAAATTAAATATAACAATGTTCAAGTCAGAGTAGGTTGATCTGCTTAGTTCAATTATAGTAAGCGATTATACATTTATTATTTTTTTAATGGCTTTTACTGCCATGTTAGTTGGTTTTGTAGCTGGTCTTTTTGGAATAGGGGGAGGGCTAATAACCGTCCCGTTTCTTTATTATATTTTTAACATTCTTGATATTAACCAACAATATTTAATGCACCTATCAGTTGGTACTTCATTTGCAATAATTATTCCTACTTCAATAGCGTCAATTTTAACACATCATAAATTTAAAGCAGTTGATTTTAATATTGTAAAAAGTTATGGAATTTTTGTAGTTTTAGGGGTTATTATTGGAACAATATTTGCCGCATCTTTAAAAACAAAATCACTGGTTTTATTTTTTTCAATCATAATATTCATTTTAGGTTTTTATTTACTGTTATTAAAAGAAAAAGAAAAAAATGTAATTATTAATATAAAATTACATCTAAAAATTATATTAGGAATGATTGTTGGATTTATATCTGCTCCGATGGGTATTGGAGGAGCAATTATGAATGTTCCAATTTTAAAATTTTTTGGATACCCAATTAATAAAGCTATAGGAAGTGCTGCTGCTATAGGTTTTTTAGTTGCATTATTTGGTGCTTTTGGATTTTTGATAACAGGAAGTTATCTTAAAACAAATTTACCTTATAGTATTGGTTTTTTAAATATTCCTGCTTTTTTAATTTTCATTCCAATAACAACATTGATGGCAAGAGTAGGAGCTAGAACCGTTCATAGGATAGATAAAAACAAAATAAGTAAGTTATTTGGTATTTTTCTATTAGTTGTTGCTACTAAATTTTTATTTGAGTATTTTAAGATATAGAAATAATGCTTACATTAAATTATCTTTCAAAATAACTTTTTTAATAATTACTTTGAAAGATAGTTTAACAAGAGGAAGGGGTGGCTTCAGTCTCCCTCTACCACCCTTAATAAAATGAATATATGATTCTCTTAATATTTAAAAACTCGTAATAATTGAAAATTAAATTTATTTTTAATAATAAAATTAAGGTAATGGTTCTGGTTCCACAACATCAGATATTTCTATTTTATTAACTGAAAAAGCTAATAATATAACAGGATTACTATTTGAGGTTGATTTATCAGAGGTGACAAGTTTGATTCTGGCTAAATCTTGTTCTTTATTAAATTTTTTTATTTCATTAATAATTTTGCCACTACTGTAAGATAAAGATGCTTGATAAATACTACCAGTTTTGGCACCGGTAAATATTGGACCAAATAATGCACTAGTTGGTGTAGTGCAATTTGTTAATAATATTAAACAAATAAATAAAAAATTTTTTTTAATCATGAAATAAATCCTATTATTTCTAGTACATGATTCTTTATGAAATAATTAATTATTAAATTATTAAAAAAATAATAATTACACGCTGTAATTGTATTTTTTTTGGAAAGAAAAGAAAAATTCAATTTATGAGGAAATTTTTAAAAATTTAAACTCAATTTAAACACATGTTATGTATTTAATATATTTTAAAATTGTTAGCTTTTTATATGAGTTTAAAAAAAAGTAAGAAAAAAAAAACCAAAGGTTTAAATAATATTCAGTCGTTAATTCCTAAAAAAATAAAATTAAATAAAATTAAAGTTAATCCTTTAAGTGTAATTGAAGAAACTAAAAATAAATTAGGTAATTTCTACAGTAATCTTAAAAAAGAGAGAGAAAAAGAAAAACAAAGATTAGAAAAAAAAAGAGATTTGGATGAAAAAAGAGAATTACAAAGAGAGAAAAATCAAATTCAAAGAGAAAAAATGAACCAAATTAGAGAAGAGAAAAAACAAATATTGTCTCAACAGAGACTAATTCTCGATAATGAAAAACAAATTAGAAAGAATGAGGAAAAAAGAAAAAAAATTGAAAACCAAAGACTGAAAATTGAACAACAAAAAATAAAAGATGAAGAGGCTAAAAAAATAAGAGAAGACTCTATTAAATTAAAAGATGAAGAGCTTCGATTAAAAATGCTTGAAAGACAAAGGGTTCGTGAAGAAAAAATAAAAGCTAAAGAGGAAATTTTCAAAGCTAAAGAAATAGAGGCAGAAAAAATTAGAGAAGAAAAAGAAAAACAAAGACAAGAGCAAAATAGATTAAAAGAAGAAGAAAGACAAAAAAGATTAGATGAAGAACAAAAAATAAGAGAAGCTGCTAGAAAATTAAAATATGAGGAACAACGATTAAAAGAAACTGAAAACAGATTGGCCCAATTAGAACTTGATAGACAACAGGATTTAGAGAGACAACTCTTAAAAGAACAGGCCGAACAAAGAGCTAAAGAGGAAGAACTTAGGTTAAAAGAGGAAGAAAACAAAGCTATAGAACGAGAAAAATTTCTTAAAGAAAAAGAACTGAGAGAAAAAGCTGAAGAATTAAGAAAAGAAGAAGAAGAATTAAAAAGAATTGAAGAAGAAAAAGAAATAGCTTTAAAACAAAAAGAAGAAGAGGAAAAAAGAATTATAGAAGAAAATCGAAGAATTAAAGAATGGGAAGAAAAATTTGATCGAGAACAAAAAATTAAAGAGGATGAATTAATTAAAAAATTTTATAGTGATCGATCTACAAATGAAAATAATATAGATGATAAAATGGATACTTCTATTGAAAATGATAGTCAAAATATTGAAGATGATATTGAGAAAGAGAATAAAGATAGTTAATTATATTTTTTGATCGTACTCACCAATTTTTCCCGTCTGTTGAAGTAGCTCATCTATAAATTTAAATATTTTTAATTTTCTTTCATCGGAAGTTGGACTTTCGATTACAACTACTAATGACGGTTTGTTTGAGGAAGCTCTAATTAAACCCCAAGAGCCATCTTTAAAAGTAAATCTTATGCCATTCACTGTTAATACTTCATCAATTTCTTGATTGTCAATTTTAGTTTTTTCTTTTTTAATTTTCTCAATTTCTTTAACTATATCTTCAACAATTTTATATTTTTCTTCATCTTTACAGTATGGTGCCATAGTGGGTGATTGGAAAGTTTTAGGTAGTTCATTTATAATTTCACTAATTTTTTTATTTTGATTATTTAGTAAATGACAAACTTGAATTGCAGAATTAATACCATCATCATAACCATATCCTAATGGTTGATTAAAGAAAAAATGTCCACTTTTTTCAAATCCTGCTAAAGCTTTTTCATTATAAACTTTTCTTTTGATGTGTGAGTGACCAGTTTTCCAATAGATTGTTTTACATTTATTTTTATTCAAAACTACATCATTTGAGTAAAGGCCTGTTGATTTTACATCAACTACAAATTTAGAATTTTTATGAATTGTTGATAAATTTCTAGCTATTAATAAACCAATTTTGTCAGAAAATATTTCATTACCTTTATCATCTATTATTCCAACTCTATCACCATCTCCATCAAAACCAAAACCGATATCTGCATTATTTTCTTTTACAACTTTAGCGATAGCATGTAACATTTCCAAATCTTCAGGATTAGGATTATATTTTGGAAATGTCCAATCAAGATTACAATCTAACTCGATTACCTCACAACCAATTCCACGTAAAATATCAGGAGCAAAAATTCCTGCAGTTCCATTGCCACAAGCCACAACTGCTTTAATTTTTTTTTTTATTTTATTTTTTTTTATTAAATCTTGTTTATATATTTCTTGAAAATTTTTAATTTCTCTCTCTTCTCCTTTACCATGAATAAATTTTTCTTTTAAAGTAATTTCTTTTAATTCATTCATTTCCTCAGATGTATGTGTTAATCCTTTTTTGATACCCATTTTTACACCAGTCCAGCCATTTTCATTGTGACTGGCCGTAACCATTGCGATTGCATCAGCATCCAAATTAAATTGAGCAAAGTAAACCATTGGTGACAAGGATAAACCTATGTCTTCAACAAAACATCCAGTTGAAATTAGTCCTTTTTTGAGTGCACTTTTAATTTCTTCACTATAAGATCTATAGTCTTGGCCTAATATTACTCGTGGGTTATTTTTTTTTGTATGTTTTATAATTTGTGAACCCAGTCCTTTACCAAGATTTGAGATGCCTAAAAGGTTTATGTCTTTTTTATATAACCATCGAGCGTCATATTCTCTAAAGCCGTAAGGATCTATTTTTAAATTTTCAGACACTTTGTTAATTACTTACCTTTTTTTTAATTTTTTTATTGATATTTTTTCATAGTGTTCTATAAATGTTCTATTGATTTGCTGTTTATATAGTATATTAACTATAAGCGCATACAACATGTGGTTGTTTTCGCAAAAATAACAAAATATATTACTAAATTATGAATAAAATTCTATCTCAAGCACTAAAGAAAGCTGTCTCTGAATATAACCCAGAGGTTAAAGAATTAGAGAAAAATAATAAACCTGATCTTTTTTCATTAAACAATGAAACAGAGCTTTTCCAAAATGATAAGGGGATCATTATTAAAATCGATCGTTCGAAAGATGCAAACTTGACCGACTTTGGTAAAGCAACTTTAAAAGATAGATATCTTGGACATAATGAGTCTTATCAAGATTTATTTGCAAGAGTGGCTAGCACTTATACAGATGATAATTTGCATGCACAAAGAATTTATAATTATATTAGTAATCTTTGGTTTATGCCAGCAACACCAGTTTTGTCTAACGGTGGAACAAAAAGAGGTTTGCCTATTTCTTGTTTTTTAAATGAAGCTTCAGATAGTCTTGGAGGCATTTTAGATCTTTGGAGTGAAAATGTTTGGTTAGCTGCAAAGGGTGGAGGTATTGGAAGCTATTGGGGAAACTTAAGATCTATTGGTGAAAAAATTGGTAAAGTTGGAAAAACTTCAGGAATAATTCCATTTATAAAAGTTATGGATTCTTTAACAATGGCAATTAGCCAAGGTTCATTAAGAAGAGGTTCTGCAGCATGTTATCTTCCAATTGATCATCCTGAAATTGAAGAATTTATTGAAATGAGAAGACCAACAGGTGGAGATCCAAATAGAAAAGCTTTAAATTTACATCATGGTGTTTTAATCACTGATGCATTTATGCGTGCAGTTGAAACTGATGAACAATGGGCTTTAAAAAGTCCAGCAGATGGTACAGTTCAACAAACTATATCAGCTAGAAATTTATGGATTAGATTATTAACTGCAAGAATTGAAACAGGTGAACCATATATTATTTATATTGATACAGTTAATAGACAAATTCCTCAACATCATAAATTAGCTAACTTAACTGTCAAAACATCTAACTTATGTAGCGAAATAACTTTACCTACAGGAATTGATAAAGATGGAAAAGATAGAACTGCTGTATGTTGTTTATCGTCTTTAAATATTGAAAAGTATGATGAATGGAAAGATGATCCAAATATAATTAATGATGTTATGAAGTTTTTAGACAATGTTTTGTCTGATTTCATAAATAAAGCTCCTGATCAATTTAAAGATGCAAAGTATTCTGCAGAAAGAGAAAGAAGTGTTGGTCTTGGGGTAATGGGATTTCATTCTTATTTACAAAAAAAAAAAATCCCTCTCGAGTCAGTAATGGCGAAGGCATGGAATAAAAAAATTTTTAAAAATATTCATCAAAAAGTTAATCAAGCATCAAAAGATTTAGCCGAAGAAAGAGGAGCTTGTCCTGACGCAGCTGAATATGGGTACCAAGAAAGATTTTCAAACAAAACTGCAATTGCTCCAACAGCATCGATTTCAATTATTTGTGGAGGTGCATCCCCAGGAGTAGAACCAATTGCTGCAAATAGTTACACACACAAAACTTTGTCAGGATCTTTTAATGTTAGAAATAGATATTTAGAAGAAATTTTAGCAAGCCATGGTAAAAATGATGATGAAACATGGTCTACAATTACAACTAATCAAGGTTCAGTATCACATTTAGATTTTTTAACTGATTTAGAAAAAGATGTTTTTAAAACTGCTTTTGAATTAAATCAAAATTGGATAATAGAATTAAGTGGTGACAGAACGCCATTTATTTCTCAAGCTCAATCAGTTAATCTATTTTTACCGGCAGATGTTCACAAAAAGGAATTACACAAAATCCATTTTGATGCTTGGAAAAAAGGTTTAAAAAGCCTTTATTACTGTAGATCAAAATCAATTCAAAGAGCTGAAAATATCAATGATGCAAAATCAACAGATGTTACAGCTAATGTTTATAATTCGATACAAAAAGAAAATGAACAAACAGAATATGAGGAATGTCTTTCATGTCAGTAGAAAAAATAAAAACTAAGAATGAAAAAATAATTGAACCAAAAAAAATGGGATTATTAGTCGAAAATCCAGTTTATAAACCATTTAGATATCCATGGTGTTATGATGCTTGGTTAACACAACAAAGAATTCATTGGTTGCCAGAAGAAGTTCCATTAGGTGATGATGTTAGGGATTGGCAAAAAAATTTAACTCAATCTGAAAAAAATTTATTAACACAAATTTTTAGATTTTTTACTCAAGCAGATGTTGAAGTACAAAATTGTTATTTAAGACATTATACAACTGTGTTTAAACCAACAGAAGTATTAATGATGATGACAGCTTTTGCATCAATGGAAACAGTTCATATAGCAGCATATTCACATCTTCTTGATACTATTGGAATGCCTGAGTCAGAATATTCAGCTTTTATGAAATATAAAGAAATGAAAGATAAATACGATTATATGCAAAATTTTGATATGAAATCAAAAAAAGATATTGCGTTAACGGTAGCAGTATTTTCTGCATTCACAGAAGGTTTGCAATTATTCGCAAGTTTTGCAATTCTTTTAAATTTTCCAAGATTTAATAAAATGAAAGGTATGGGCCAAATTGTAACTTGGTCTGTAAGAGATGAAACTCTTCATTGCAATTCTATGATTAGATTGTTCAAAGAGTTTATTAAAGAGAATCCAGAAATTTGGACACCTGAATTAAAAAAAGAAATTTATAATGCATGCAGAACTATTGTTGAACATGAAGATGCATTTATAAATTTAGCTTTTGAAATGGGACCAATGGAAGGATTAACAGCACAAGATGTGAAAGATTATATAAGATTTATTGGCAATAGAAGATTAACACAACTAGGTTTAGAACCAATATATGATGTGCAAAAAAATCCTTTAACTTGGCTAGATACTATGTTGAATGCCGTTGAACATATGAATTTTTTTGAGGGAAGAGCTACTGAATACTCTAAAGCATCAACACAAGGAACTTGGACAGAAGCATTTAGTTAATTTTAATATAAGTGAAAGATTTTGGCTTAATTGTAATTGGTGCTCACTCAGGCATACATTTAAAAAATATTATATCAAATTATATTAATCAAAATATTTTATTAATTGAACCAGTTCCATATAATTATGAAATACTTGAAAGTGAATATAAAAATCAACCAAATATTGTTATATGCAAAAATGCTATATTAGATAAAGTTAAAAAAGATAATTTTTATTATGTTAAAAAAGATTCTATACCTAAGTTAGGAAAACATTGGGCAAGTCAAATAGGATCATTTGATAAAAATCATATTCTTA
Organism: uncultured Pelagibacteraceae bacterium; assembly: GCA_902569285.1. Lineage (GTDB taxonomy): Bacteria > Pseudomonadota > Alphaproteobacteria > Pelagibacterales > Pelagibacteraceae > Pelagibacter. The sequence continues at coordinate 72,945 of CACFTS010000002.1, forward strand.
ATCATAAAAATAAAAGATTTAATATCAAAGATGAAGATATTCAAATTATTGAAGTTGAATTTATAACTTTTGAGGATTTAATTAAAAAATATTCAATAAATTCAATTGATAAATTACAAATTGATGTTGAGGGTGCTGAATATAAAATAATGAACTCAATCAACTATCAAACAATCAAAATAAATAACATATTTTTTGAATCAAAACACTTTGATGGAACGTTCACTGAAGGAAAAAAACTAAAAGAAATTAAAGATAAACTTATTTCAAATGGTTATAGTTTAAGACAAGTGGATAAAGAAAACATTCTTGCAACTAAATAATTACCTTTGATTTAATCGAATAACTCTTCTATGCTTAGCCCCACTATATTTAGAAAGAGGTCTAATCAATTTATTTGCAGCGTATTGTTCCATGATATGTGCAGACCAACCTGTAATTCTTGAAAGAACAAAAATTGGTGTAAAAAAATCAGTATCAAAACCCATTAGATGATATGTGGGTCCAGTAGGGTAGTCTACGTTTGGATGTATATTTTTTCTCTCAATCATTACTTTTTCAACAATGTCATAAATTTTTTCAAACTTTTTATCTTTTTTAATTTTTGCCACTTTTCCAAAATATTCTCTCATTGTGGGAACTCTTGAATCTCCAGATTTATAAACTCTATGACCAAATCCCATCACAACATCTTTATTATCTAATGTTTTGTTAATCCATTTAAGAGCATTTTCAGGTTTTTTAATTTTATTCATCATATGCATCACTTCTTCATTAGCACCGCCATGCAAAGGGCCTTTTAAACTTGCAATAGCTCCAGTAATTGCTCCATGAACATCTGATAAGCTACTTGTTATTGTTCTAGCTGTAAAAGTTGAAACATTGAAACTATGTTCAGCATATAAAATTAACGATACATCAAAAGCTTTAACAATATCTTTGTTTGGAACTTTACCAAAACACATGTGGAAAAAATTTTCTGAAAAAGAAAGATTTTTTTTAGGGGGTATAATTTTTTTACCTTTTCTTGATCTATAAAAAGCAGCTAAAGCAACAGGTGTTTTTGCAAAAATTCTCATAATTTTTCGCATGTTAGCTTTTGGTGAATTGTCTTTTGTTTCTTTATCTTCAAGTCCCATTATGCTTACAATTGTTCTTGTTACATCCATTGGGTGAGCTTTTTTTGGAAATTTTTTAATATCATCAAGTAAAGTTCTAGAAAGTTTTCTTTCTTTTTTTTCAATTTTTTCAAAATTTTTTTAATTGTTTTTTATTAGGTAGTTCACCATTTAAAATAAGGTAGGCAACTTCTTCGAATTTACATTTGGCACACAAATCTTGAGCAGCATAACCTCTATATGTAAGAGAGTTAATTTCAGGCATAACTTTTGAAACTTCAGTTTCATCAACAATTATTCCAAGCAAACCTTTTTTGATTTCATCACCCATTATTCATGTCCATCAGTATTAAAGTTATAAATTTTTTCATCTAAGCTATTATATTTTTCATAATCTACAAGTTCATATAATCTTTTTCTTGTTTGCATTTTATCAATGATATTATTTTGATGTCCATTTACATAAATGTCTCGTAATCCATCCTCAACGCTTTTCATAGCTAAACGTTGTGTAGTGACAGGGTAAATTACAATATTGTAACCAAATTGTTCTAATTCTTTATAGTTGAATAATTTCGATTTTCCAAACTCAGTCATGTTTGCGAGCAAGTAACATGATAATTCTTTTCTAACTTTTTCAAAATCTTTTTCATCATCTAGAGCTTCTGGAAAAATTATTTCAGCGCCAGCGTCAATATAAGCTTTACATCTTTCAATCATCTTATCAATTCCCTCAACACTTTTTGCATCTGATCTTGCAATAATTTTAAAGTTCTCATCTTTTTTTACTGATACACATTCTTTAATTTTTTTAACCATGGCTTCAGTAGTTATTAATTCTTTGTTATCTAAATGCCCACATCTTTTTCTTTCAATTTGATCTTCTATATGTACAGCTGCAATTCCAAACTCTTCAAAAGTTTCTATTGTTTCTTTACAAGATTTAAAACCTGTATCTATATCAACAATAGTTGGAAGATTTGTTACTCTTGAAATTAAATAAGATCGGGTACTAACATCTTGTAGTGTTGTTAATCCAATATCAGGAAAACCAAGATCATTAGCCATTACTCCACCTGAGACATAAACAGCATCATAGCCAATTTCTTCAATCAATTTTGCTGTAAGAGGATTGTATGCTCCAGGAACTCTTAAAATTTTTTTTGATTTTAATTTTTTTGTAAAATCAGCTCTTTTTTGACTCGGTTCTTTTTCAATAAAATGCATTAAAATATTCCTTTTTTTAAATTTCTTTTTAGTTTACTTTTTTTTACTTCAATATTTAACATATTTAATTGTCCAGGTTTTAACTTCTTTAGGTTTTGAACAGTTTTTAAAAATCTATTACTTTCTTTTTTATCAAGAATATTTTCAGTTAAGGTTAAAAATTTATTAATATAATTTTGTCTTTTAAAAGGACGTAAACCATAAGGATGAGCATCAGCTCTATCTTGTTGTTCTATAATTTTTCTTCCATTTTTTAAGGTAATAACTACTCTAGCTCCAAATGATTTTTTCTTGGGATTTGGGTCATGATATTTTTTAGTCCACTTTTTATCCTCGTGGGTTTTAATTGATCTCCATATCTTAATTGTACTTTTTCTTTTAGCTCTATTTTTAGTATAAGATTTTATGTGATGCCAATTTCCATCTTCTAATGCAACAGCAAAAATATACATAATTGAGTGATCTAAAGTTTCTCTACTTGCATTAGGATCCATTTTTTGGGGATCATTTGCTCCAGTACCTATAACATAATGAGTATGATGACTTGTATAGATATCTATTTTTTTTATTTGATTTAAATTTTGTACTTTCTTTTTTAGTTTTTTAGCTAAATCAATTAAGGCTTGAGATTGATATTCTGCTGAATACTCTTTTGTATAAGTTTCTAGAATTGCTTTTTTAGTTTCATTTTTTTTAGGTAAAGGAACTTTATATAATGCTCTTTTTCCATCTAAGATTCTGGCAATCACACTGTCTTCACCTTCATAAATTGGACTTGGGGCGCCTTCACCACGCATTACTCTATCAACAGCTTCTATTGCAAGTTTACCCGCATGAGCAGGAGCGTAAGCTTTCCAACTTGAAATTTCACCTTTTCTAGATTGTCTTGTTGAAATTGTTGTGTGTAAAGCCTGTTGTACTGCTTGATAAATTGTTTCTGTATTTAATTTTAACATTGAACCCAATCCTGCCGCAACACTTGGTCCTAAGTGAGCTATATGATCTACTTTATGTTTGTGTAAACAAATTCCTTTTACTAAATTAACTTGCACTTCATAAGCAGTAATAATTCCTCTTAAAAGATCTAAACCACTTTTTTTATTTTGTTGTGCTACACTTATTAATGGAGGAATATTATCTCCTGGATGGCTATAGTCAGCAGCTAGAAAGGTATCATGGAAATCAAGTTCTCTTACGGCGGTACCATTTGACCAGGCAGCCCATTCACAGTCAAATTTTAGTTTATTATTAATTCCAAATAATGTTGCACCATTTTTTCTAGAGTGTTTTAAAGCCATTTCTCTTGATGAAATAACTGGTCTTCTATTTAGAGATGCTATTGCAACTGAAGCATTATCAATAATTCTATTGATAACCATTTCTATAACATCCTTGTTTAATTTTGCATTGTCACTTGCAATCTCTGCTATTTTCCATGCAAGTTGTTTTTTTTTGGAGAGATGAATTTTGGATGGATAAACTTTAACTTTATGTAGTATCAAAATAACTCCTAATTAACAAAAATGTTTTTAATAGTTAAACAGAAATAATCAATCTTAAAGATATTTTAATACAATTTTTTCAATATTTACGAAGTCTTTTATAAGGTGATTATGATGAATTTCAGTTATATTTTTTTCGGTATATCCGTTTTCTAATAAAATTAAAGGTATCCCAGCTTCTTTTGCAGCATTGGCATCTGTTTCACTGTCACCAATCATTAAAGTTTTATTTAGATCACCTTCTAATATTTCAACAACGGAAGTTAAGTGTCTTGGATCAGGTTTAGAATAATCAAATGTGTTATGCCCAGCAACATATTCAAAAAAGTCGTAGATTCCAATTTTTTTTAAAAGATCAATCGCTAAATGTTCTTGTTTATTTGTACAAACAGCCATTGCTATATTTTTTTCTTTAGACCAAATTAAAAATTCTTTTACACCATTAATTAGTGTGCTTTCCTTAACAATATTTTTTCCATAAAAATCAATAAACTCATTAACCATTTCTTTTTTTATTTTTTCATCTTGAACTTTTCCAAATTCTTTTTTTGCTTGACCCCATATAGATCTTCCAAGTAAGGCACCAGCACCTTGACCAACTAAATTTCTAATTTCTTTAGTTGATTTTGTGGGATATCCAAATTGTTTCATTACATGATTGTGGGCATGCATTAAGTCAGGTGCTGTATCCACCAATGTACCGTCTAAATCAAAAAGAATTGTAAATTTTTGCTTCATAATCAAAAGTATTTTTAAGAAATATTTTGTGAATTAAGAAATATATATACTTAATATAAAGATTTTCCTAGATGAAACAGTTAAATTTAAAAAAACTTCAAAATAGACTTAGAGATAAATTTTTAAAGTCAGGTGTAAAAATGGTTGGACCTGAAACAATTTATTTTTCTAAAGATACAAAAATTGGGAAAAATGTAACTATTGAACCATATGTTGTTTTTGGATTAAAAGTTAAAATTGGAAACAATGTAATAATAAAATCTTTTTCTCATTTAGAAAATTGTAAAGTTGAAAATAAAGTTGATATAGGTCCTTATGCTAGAATAAGACCAGGTACAGTTTTAAAAGAAGGTTCAAAAATTGGTAATTTTGTTGAAATTAAAAAAAGTATACTTGGCAAGAAATCCAAAGTAAGTCATTTAACATATATTGGTGATAGTCTTATCGGTAAATCTGTGAATGTTGGTGCAGGAACTATTACTTGTAATTATGATGGATTAAAAAAAAATAAAACGAAAATTAAAGATAATGTATTTATTGGATCTAATTCATCTTTAGTAGCTCCTTTAACAATTGAACAAGATAGTGTTGTCGGTGCCGGTTCAGTAATAACAAAAAATGTTAGAAAAAAATCTTTAGCATTAACAAGAAGTTTACAAACTGAAATTAAAAATTATAAAAGAAAATCAAGATAATTATGTGTGGAATAATAGGTATTAACAGTAATAAACCAGTATCAGCAACAATAATAAATTCTTTGAAAAAATTAGAATACAGAGGATATGACTCGGCTGGAATTGCAACTCTTTATAGTGGTTCAATTAATGAGATTAAATCAGAAGGCAGAGTTGATAATCTTGAAAAAAATTCTTTAGTTAAAAGTATGGAAGGTACTGTAGGTATTGGTCATGTAAGATGGGCTACTCATGGTTTACCTAATAGTATAAATGCACATCCACATTCATCACAAAATGTATCAGTTGTACATAATGGAATAATTGAAAACTCAACATTACTAAAAAAGTTTTTAGTTGGTAAAGGACATAAATTTAAATCTCAAACAGATACTGAAGTAATTGTTCATTTAATCACAGAAAATTTGAAAACAGAAAATATTGTAAATTCAATTAAGAAAACTTTAAGATCTCTTCATGGAAGTTTTGCACTTGGAATTATATTTAAAGATGAACCAGATTTAATTGTTGGAGCTAGAAGAGGATCACCATTAGCAGTTGGATATGGACCTAATGAAAATTATTTAGGTTCAGATTCTTATGCATTAAAATCAATGACTAATAAAATAACTTATTTAAATGATGGGGAGTTTTGTATTATCAAAAAAGACCACGTAGAATTTTTTAACGAAGATGGAAAAAAGATTAATAAAAAAGTTTTAGAATTATCATCTAATGAAGAACAATACGATAAGGGTGATTACAAACATTTTATGGCAAAAGAAATTGAAGAACAACCTACTACTCTAAAAAATGGAATTAAAGAATATATAGACAGTGCAAACAATGATATTAATATTTATAATTTTCCTTGGAAAATAAATGAAATTTCTTCAATAACTTTAATTGGTTGTGGTACAGCTTATCATTCATGTTTAATGGCAAAGTATTGGTTTGAAGAATTAACCTCTTTAGATGTAAATGTAGATATAGCATCAGAATTTAGATACAGAAAAAATAGGTTCAAAAAAGAAACTTTATATATTTTTGTATCTCAATCTGGTGAAACTGCAGATACTTATGCTGCTTTAGATTTATGTAATAAAAATGGTATGAAAACATGCGCTGTTGTAAATGTTATAGAAAGTTCGATTGCAAGAGATTCTCAATTTGTTTTACCAATTCATTGTGGAATAGAAATTGGTGTTGCTTCTACTAAAGCTTTTCTAGGTCAAATTTTAATATTATATATTTTAGCTTTAAAACTTAGCTTATTAAGAAATGATATAAGAAAAGATGTATTTATTGAAAAACTTAAAGATTTAAAAGGATTACCAAAATTGGTTGAGCAAACATTGTTAACTGAAAATAAGATTCAAACAATTTCTGCTACTTTTAATGAAGCCAAAGGTTCAATGTTTTTGGGTAGGGGATTTTCTTACCCAATAGCTTTAGAGGGAGCATTAAAATTAAAAGAATTATCATATATTCATGCAGAAGGATATCCTGCTGGAGAAATGAAACATGGTCCTTTAGCTCTTATTGAAGAGGGGATGCCAGTTGTAGTTTTAGCACCAAGAGATAATTATTATAAAAAAACTATTTCAAATATGCAGGAAGTGATTGCAAGAGGTGCTAAAGTTTTATTAATTACAAATAAAAGTAAAGATGAGGTTGTTTCTGAAAATATTTGGGAAACAATAGAAGTAGAGAATACCAATCAAGATCTTTTGCCATTTCTTTTAACAATACCTCTGCAAAAATTGTCTTACTATTCGGCGCTTAAAAAAGGTTTTGACATAGATAAACCCCGAAATTTAGCAAAATCAGTTACTGTTGAATAATAAATAAACTCTGTTAGAACACTTCTAGGTTGAACATGAAAAAATGGAAAACAAATAGCTGGAGAAACTATCCTGTAAAACACATACCAAATTATGGGAATGAAAAAGAACTTAATATGGTTCTTGGAAAAATAAAAGATTTTCCTCCTTTAGTATTTGCTGGTGAAACAAGACATTTAAAACAACAACTTGCAGATGTTGTTGATGGAAAAGCTTTCTTGTTGCAAGGAGGAGATTGTGCAGAAAGTTTTGCTGAATTTAATCCAGATAATATTAGAGATTATTTCAAAGTTATGTTGCAAATGTCACTAGTTTTAACTTATTCAGCTTCCCTACCTGTTGTTAAACTTGGAAGAGTTGCAGGACAATTTTCTAAACCGAGAAGCGCACCAACTGAGAAACAAGGTGATATAGAATTACCAAGTTATCTTGGTGACAATATAAATGGAATAGAATTTACAGAAAAAGCTAGAAAACCCGATCCAAAAAGATTGTTTAAAGCTTATTCACAATCAGCTTCTACATTAAATTTAATAAGAGCTTTTTGCCATGGTGGATTTGCTGATTTAAAAAAAGTTCACCTGTGGAACTTAGGCTATATTAAAAAAAGTTCACAAGCTAAAAAATTTAAAGAATTAGAAGATAAGATAGCTGATGCATTGGCTTTTATGGACGCGTGTGGAATAAATTCTGATTTTAACAGAAGATTAAAAACAGTTAACTTTTGGACTTCACACGAAGCTTTATTACTTCCTTTTGAAGAAAGTATGACAAGAATAGACTCAACTACAGGAGAATACCATGACACATCAGCACACTTTGTGTGGATAGGTGATAGAACAAGACAATTAAATGGTGGTCATGTTGAATTTTGTAGGGGAATTGAAAATCCAATTGGTATCAAATGTGGACCAACATCAAAACCAGAAGAAATAGTTAAAATTTGTAATGTGATAAATCCTAAAAATGAAAAAGGAAAAATAACTTTAATTTCAAGATTTGGTCATGAAAACGTTGGAAAATTTTTACCAAAATTAGTTAGAACTATTAAAAAAGAAGGTTTAAATGTTATTTGGTCATGTGATCCTATGCATGGAAACACTGTTAAATCTTCTACAGGTTTTAAGACAAGACCATTTAATAATGTTTTAAAAGAAGTTAAAAATGTTTTTGCTGTACATCAAAGTGAAGGTTCTTATGCTGGAGGGTTGCATATAGAAATGACTGGACAAAATGTTACTGAATGTACTGGTGGTACACAAAAAATTTCTGATAAAGACTTATCAAGTAGATATCGTACGCATTGTGATCCGAGATTAAATGCAAATCAAGCTTTAGAACTGTCATTTTTGATTTCTGATGAAATTAAAAAAAATTCCATTTACGCAAGAAGTGGAATTAGAGCGGTTTCTTAAGCGTTTATAAAAGAAATCCTTTAACGTATATTTGAATTATGGAAGTAAGTAAAAAAGTTTTGTTTATAAAAGATTGGATATTGAACTATGTAAATTCAATGCCTGTTAGTGCTCAATCATTAGTTATTGGTATTTCAGGAGGTATAGACTCTTCAGTTACAAGTACATTATGTGCCATGACTGGTTTAAAAACTATAGTTTTAACTATGCCAATTAAACAAAACAAAGAACAAAATGACTTAAGCCTTTTACATAAAAAGTGGCTAAGTGATAAATTTAACAATGTAGAGTCTCATTCATTAGAACTTGATAATGTTTTTAAAAATTTTGAAAATACTTTGTCGGTTTTTAAAAGTAAACATGGCATGGCAAACTCAAGAGCTCGATTAAGAATGACAACTCTTTATCAAGTTGCTGCTGCAAACAATGGAATTGTTGTTGGAACAGGAAATAAAGTTGAAGATTTTGGTGTTGGTTTTTTTACTAAATATGGAGATGGAGGAGTTGATATTTCTCCAATTGCTGATTGTACTAAAACAGATGTTTGGGAACTTGGAAAAGAATTAAAGATTTCAGAACAAATTATAAATGCCAAACCTACCGATGGTTTGTGGGATGAT
>CACFTS010000003.1 GCA_902569285.1 uncultured Pelagibacteraceae bacterium
ATTTATTACAAAATAATAAAAATCCAAGTGATACAGAAATTAGAGAATGGTTAGAAGGTAACATTTGTAGATGTACCGGATATCAAAATATAGTAGCTGCAGTTAAAGAAGCAGCTTCTAAAATGTAGGAGAAGAAAATATGGCAAGTTTAGTTGGATCTAGAGTAGAAAGAAAAGAAGACAAAAAACTTTTAACAGGAAGAGGAAAATACACAGCAGATGTAAATTTTATTAATCAAACATTTGCATATTTTGTACGTTCACCTCATGCAAGAGCCCAAATTAAAAAAGTTGATACAGCTAAAGCAATGAAAGCTCAAGGTGTAGTATCTATACTTACAGGAGCAGATATCGCTAATGATAAAATTGGAGGATTAATAGCTGGATGGAGAATTAAAAGCGAAGATGGTTCAGATATGAAAGTTCCAGCACATCCACCACTTGCAAACGAAACAGTTAACTATGTAGGAGATCATGTTGCAGTAGTAATAGCAGAGTCACTTGACGAAGCAAGAAATGCAGCAGAGCTTGTTAAAGTTGATTATAAAATATTAAAAGCCGTAGTAGATACAAATGAAGCAATGAACTCAGATCAAATCTACAAGGATATTCCAAAAAATTTATGTTTTGATTGGTTGTTAGGTGATAGAGCGAAAGTAAAAGAAGCTTTCGAAAAAGCTGATAAAATAATTAAAATTGATCTAATTAATAACAGACTTATTCCAAATGCAATGGAACCTAGAGCAGCTAATGCAGATTATAATCCATCTACTGAAGAAATTACTTTATATACAACAAGTCAAAATCCACACTTAGCTAGAATAATTATTTCAGCATTTAATGGTGTTGCTCCCGAAAATAAACTTAGAGTAATAGCTCCAGATGTAGGAGGTGGATTTGGATCAAAAATTTATCCTTATGCTGAAGAAGTTGTTTGTAGTTGGGCAGCAAAAAAAATTGAAAGACCAGTAAAATGGGTTGCAGATAGAACTGAGTCTTTTTTATCAGATTGTCATGGAAGAGATCATGTTACTCATGCTGAGCTTGCGGTTAAAAATGATGGAACATTTTTGGGATTTAAAAATGAAACTATAGCAAATATAGGTGCTTACGCCTCTGTATTTGCAACTGTTACACCAACTTATTTATTTGGACCATGTGCAACTGGTGTATATAAAATGCCAGCAGCATACAGTAATGTAAAAGCAGTTTTTACAAACACAGCACCTGTTGATGCTTATAGGGGAGCAGGTAGACCTGAAGCAACTTATACCATTGAAACATTAGTAGAAAAAGCAGCAAGAGAATTAGGTATGGATCCTGCTGAAATACGTATGAAAAACTTTCCAACTCAATTTCCATTCCAACAAACATTAGTTCATTCAGTTGACTCTGGAGATTATGTTGCAGGTTTAAAAAAAGCCATGGAAGTAGCAGACTATAAAGGATTTGAGAAAAGAAAAAGAGATTCAGCATCTAAAGGTAAATTAAGAGGAATTGGTTTATGCTCATACTTTGAAGCTTGTGGTATAGCACCATCACCTGTTGTTATGATGTTAGGATGCGGAATAGGTTTATGGGAGTCTGCAGAAGTTAGATTTAACCCAACTGGAAATGTTACAGTATTCACAGGGTCTCATAGTCATGGACAGGGTCATGATACTACCTTTGCACAAATAGCTGCAGATCAGCTAGGAGTACCAATAGAAAATATAGAAATTTCTCATGGTGATACAGACAAAGGACCTTTTGGTTATGGAACATATGGTTCAAGATCTTTAACTGTAGGCGGAACAGCTATAGTAAAAGCCTGTGATAAAATAATAGCAAAAGGTAAAAGAGTTGCAGCCAAAATGCTAGAAGCAAATGTAGATGATGTAGAATTTAGCAATGGAGAATTTGTTGTTGCAAAGTCTAATAAAAAGAAAACGATAGGAGAAGTTGCTTTTGCTTGCTATTTACCAGGAACTTATGGCGAAGTTAAATCACCGTTGCCTGAAGGAGAAGAACCAGGATTAAAAGAAACATCATTTTTTGATCCTGCTAACTTTTCTTTTCCAGCAGGTTCACATATTTGTGAAGTAGAAGTTGATCCTGAAACAGGAGAAACAAAAGTAGCCAAATATACTGCAATAGATGACTTTGGAACAATTATTAATCCTTTGGTAGTTGAAGGACAGGTTCATGGAGGAATAGTTCAGGGAATAGGACAAGCTTTATATGAAAATTGTCACTATGATAATACAGGACAGTTGGTAACAGCTTCTTATATGGATTATACAATGCCAAGAGCTGATAATTTTCCAGAATTTGATTTAGGATTTACATGTACACCTGCAACATCTAACCCTCTTGGAACTAAAGGATGTGGAGAGGCTGGAGCAATAGCGTCTCCTCCAGCTGTAATGAATGCAGTTATGAATGCAATAGGAAAAGAAATTTCAATGCCGGCAACTGCAGAAAAGGTTTGGAAAGCTTGCAATCAAAGTAAGAAAAAAAATTCGGAAGCAGCATAAGGAGAAATTATGAAAACATTTAATTATCATTCAGCGAAAGATGTAAAAGAGGCTTCAAAACTATCATCATCTAGCTCAGCTTTCCTAGCGGGTGGAATGACAACTATTCCTTCAATAAAGTTAGGATTAGCAAGTTACAAAGATATTATTGATATAAAAGGAATAAAAAGTTTGTCAGGAATTAAAGTTACTGGCAAAACTGTAAAAATTGGTTCAACAACTAAACATGTAGAAGTTGCTAAGTCAAAAGATGTTAAAAAAACAATCCCTTCTCTTGCTGCTTTAGCAGAGGGAATTGGAGACCCTCAAGTAAGAAATAGAGGAACAATAGGAGGATCTATTGCTAACAATGATCCTTCAGCAGATTATCCATCTGCATGTATAGCTTTAAATGCAGTAATTCATACAAATAGTAGAAAGATTGATGCTGAAAAATTTTTTAAAGGAATGTTTGAAACTACTTTAAAGAGTGGAGAAATTATAGAAGCAATAGAATTTTCAATACCAGAAAAGTCTAATTATCAAAAATATCCAAATCCTGCATCAAGATATGCTGTTGTTGGAGTGTATGTAGCTAAACATAAAAGTGGAGTTAATGTTGCAGTTACTGGAGCTAAATCTTGTGTATATAATGATAAGGATTTATCAAAAGCATTAAAAAATAATTTTTCATCTTCAGCTATAGATTCTGTTAGAATTTCCTCATCAGGAATGAACTCCGATATACATGCATCAGCAGAATACAGAGCAAACATGATAAAAGTGTTTGCAAAAAAAGCTGTTGAGGCTTGCTAGCAAACATTTATATTTCATCAAATGAAAAACTCGTTTGATGAAAAAATTCTAGAAGAAGCTCATGACTGGGTAAAAGCTAATCAAAAAGTTGTTTTAGCAACAGTAATTCAAACTTGGGGATCCTCTCCAAGACAGGTTGGGAGCAGAATGATTGTAAATGAAAAAGGTGATTTTTCAGGGTCTATTTCTGGAGGTTGTGTTGAGTCAGCTGTTGTAAGGGAATGTATTGGTTTAATTAAAGATAATAAACCTTATAAAAAAATAGAGTTCAAAGTTTCTAATGAAAGTGCTTGGGAAGTAGGACTTGCTTGTGGAGGAGAAATTGCAGTCTACTTAGAACAGATAATTTAAATGAAATATTCTCAACTTAAGGAAATAATTAAAAAAAAGGCCTCAAAGACAGAATTTGCAATTGTGACTAATCTTGGAAACGGTTTAAGTGAAATATATGAACCTGCAAAATCATTAAGTAAGGAATTTGAAACACACAAAGAGCAAATTAATGATTTTTTTAAATTAAAAAAAAATGGAGTAATCGAAAAAACAGAAATATTTGTTGAAACATATATTAGACCTATAAAAGTTATTGTTGTAGGTGCAGTTCATATAGCTCAATATTTGGTAAATTTTGCAAAAAGTTTAAATTTTGAAATTTCTATAATAGATCCACGTGGTTATTTTGCATCAGAACAAAGATTTCCAGATATAAAAATTATTAACAAATGGCCAGATGAAGCTTTTAAAGAAATAGGAACAAATGAAAATTCTGCACTAATTGCATTAACTCATGATCCTAAAATAGATGATCCAGCATTACAACATGCTCTTAATAAAAAATTTTATTATATAGGAGCGTTAGGTAGCAAGAAAACTCATGCAAATAGATGTGAAAGATTAAAAGTTGCAGGTTTTAGTGATACCCAAATACAATCAATACATGGACCAATTGGAATAAAATTAGGTGGAAGATCTGCACCCGAAATAGCTTTATCTATTATTGCTCAACTAGTTTCTGAAACTTATAAAAAATGATTAAAGCAATTCTCCTTGCTGCTGGTCAATCTAAAAGACTTAAATTTGAAAATAAACTAATAAAAATATATAAAAAAAAACCATTAATTAATCATTCATTAAATACATTGCACAAAAGTAAAGTTGATAAAGTTGTAATTGTTCTTGGTTATCAAAATAAAGAAGTAAGAAAAGTGATTAAAAAGAATAAAAAAAATATTTTTGTATTAAACAAAAAATTTAGATTAGGAATGTCATCTTCAATTAATACTGGGATAAAAAAAATTTCAAAAAAAGATAAAGGGTTTATAATTGTTCAGTCTGATATGCCATTTATAAAGACTTCAGATATTAATAAAATCTATAATTCAATATCTAAAAAAAGATATTTAGTTTACGCATTAAAATTTAAGAATAAAATTGGCAATCCAATAGGTTTTGATCGTTCAGTATTAACTAAATTTAAAAGAATGAAAGGTGATGTTGGAGCTAAGTTTATGGTCAAAAGATTAAAAAATAATACTAATTTTATAAAAGTTTTAAGCAAAAAAGTTTTTAAAGATTTTGATTTAATAAAGGATTTTAATTAAATAGCCTTGATAGGATTTCCTTTTAACCAAGTACTATCTTCATTTTCATAATGTTCTTTTTTCCAAATTGGAGATCTTTTTTTTATTTCTTCAATTATAAATCTAGATAAGACATAAGCTTGGTCTCGATGTTTACAAGCAACAGCTATAATAATACTTATATCTCCTAATTTAAGAAATCCTTTAGCATGTTCAATAAAAACTGCTTTATCTGGAATATCAAGTTTTTGATTTGCTTCATTGTAAATTTCTTTAAAACTTTTGATAACCATATCATCATGACTGTCATAAGTAATTCCAGTCACTTTTTTATTATTATTGGTATTTCTAACAGTACCTAAAAAATAAATTGATGCACCAAACTTAGAGTTTTTGATAAACTTTTCAGCGCTTGAAATAAATATTTTTTCTTTTTTATAATCTACTATTTTTGTGTGAAGCATTAACCTCCTCCGATAGGGGGTATAATACCAATTTTTTGATTCTTTGTGATTTTATAATTGTCGCTAATTATTTCATTATTTTCAGAACAAAAAGCTGAAGATTTTACAACTTTGATAAAACTTTCATTGCCTTTGAAATTTTTATTTAAATATTCAATAATTTCATTTCTTAAATCATCTACTGAAGCTTTATCTTGAACCTCAATCTCTAAGTGATCTTTATTACTAAAGTCTCGACTAGCTCCAAACAATTCTAATTTAATTTTCAATTTATTTGTTTACCTTTTTTTATTGGATCAATTAAAAGTTTTTTCATATTTTTAATTTTGATGAAAATTTTAAGTTTTCATTATTAAATTGGGACTTATTTTTTTCAATAAACTCATCCATTATCTTTACTTTCTCCTCTTCAAATTCTGCAACTTTTCTCTCATTAAGATCTACATACAAAGCTAGAATTTCAATTGTTGAGGCTAGATATTTTTTTTCTTTATGAATCATTTCCATTTTATATTGCAGTCTTTTTTTATCATGATCAAAATAAACACAATTAATATCTACTTCATCATTTAGTTGGAGTTCTTGATTGTAAGTTATATGAGACTCTACAATCATTGTACTTTTCTTAGTTGTTTTTGCAGACTGTTCTCCCATCTTAAAAATATTATTTAATGTATCAGCACCATATTTATCAAACATTAATAGATAATATGAAACATTCATATGATCGTTATAATCAATCCAATCTTTAATTACTTTTTGAGAACTTAAGTAAACTGACATTTAAGAATTAAAAAATATTTTTTAAAAATTCAGGTAATCCATCAGGATTAGTCCATAATCCACTTTTTCCACCTTCTTTTATTAATAATTTTACATTATCAATTTTTAGGTGTGGATTAACTATTTTGCTTAGATCGTAAATAGTTATTAAAGCAGCATTGACACCCATTATAGCTTCCATCTCAACCCCAGTTTTTGCAACTGCGGATACGACACAAAAAACTTCTAACGAATTATCCTTTTCATTCATAATAATTTTAGTTGCAGTATGATCAATTGGAAGTTGGTGGCATAAAGGAATTAGTTCGCTAGTTTTTTTAACACCTAAAACAGCTGATACTTCAGCTAAAGATATAGGATCACCTTTAGGCATTTTTTTATTTTTAATTAAATCAAAAACTTCTTTACCTACATAAATTTTTCCAGATGCTAAAGCTCTTCTAAAAGTTTCTTTTTTAGAAGAAACATCAACCATGTTAAAAGAATTTTTTTTAAAAATTTCTTCTGCCCAGTCTTTTAATTCGTTTTGATTAACTATTTTTAAATTTTTCATTATCCACCAGTTTTTGATAAATTTTTAGTTGAACCTGTGTCTCCAAGTTCTAAATAGTGAGACTCTTTTTTAAATTGCATTTGTTTTAAAATAAGGTCTTTTAGTTCATTAAGCTGATCATCTTTTTGTAGTAAATGCCTAACACTTATTCCAGTGTTTCCAAATAAACATAATCTTAAGTCTCCTCTAGATGTAATTCTTAAACGGTTACAAGTTTTACAAAAATCTTTTGAATAAGGAGCAATTATTCCAAATTTACCTTTATATTTAGGGTTTATATAGTTTAAAGAAGGACCCGCATCTCTGCCTAATGTTTGGTATATCCATTTATTCTTATTTAAATAAGTCTTAAAAATATTTGATGATACATGATATTTTTTAAAGTAATCCAAGTTATCACCTGTTTGCATTAGTTCTATATATCTAAAGTCAACTTTATTATTTTGAATAAATTTTGACCATATGTCAAAATCTTTTTCAGATGAGTTAATTCCATTTAGTAGAACTGCATTAATTTTAATATTTTCAAAATTTAGATCTTGTAAATTTTTTATTCCTTGTAAAATTTCAGGCAATCTATCGTGACCAGTAATATTTTTAAAAGTTTCACGGTCAAGACTATCTATGCTTATATTTATAGCATCTAAACCACTATCTGCTAATAGCTTTGCTTTTTTATCTAGGTGATATCCATTTGTTGTAATTGCAACTTTTCTTATTCCAGATTCAAATTTTAAAACTTTAACGATTTCAAAAAAATCCTTTCTTACAGTTGGTTCACCACCAGTAATTCTAATTTTACAAACTCCTAACTCAGAAAAGCATTTTGCAAGACGTTTAATTTCATCAAGATGAAGGAATTTTCTATTGTCACTTTTGTCAATTTGGTAACCATTAGGCAAACAATAACCACATTTAAAATTACAAACATCTGTAATTGACATTCTAATGTATGGAAATTTTCTTCCAAAGGTGTCTCTAAGTACTTTCATTTATATACAAAACTAGCATAGAAGGAAAAATCTTTCCAATGCAATATATTAGTTTTTAACTTCCAGTTTTTCACTGGAAGTTAAAACAATTAATTTATTTTCCAGGACCTTTATAAGCTGCTGCAATTTTTGCAGCATTTTCCGCAACTTCATTAATGTTAATTGCTTCACAAACTGCAATATCGCAAAGAGAACCACTAGCTTCTGTTGCCATTTTAATACCTGCGCCTTGCGCAAAAGTTCCTTCAAAAACTGCTAAGAAATCGTAAGAACCTCTTAAACCAGTATAAGAAACCAGTTTAGCACCAACAGCTTCAGCAGCAGTTCGAGCTGCTTTTGCTCTATCTGACTTTGGATCTTTACAAAAACCTTGAAATCCTTGAGCAGTATATTTGCCCAATGCATAAAATGTTGCCATATTTACTCCTTTCTAAAAAAAGATTATAACATTCCTAAATTAAATTTTTATTAAATAAGTTAAAATAATCACAACTTAAAATAGAAAAAGTTTTATGTACGAAAAATTTGGTCAATTTATTGATGGTAAATGGCAACAATCTTCTGACAAAGGAACTTACGAAGTAATTAATCCTGCAAATGAAGAAGTTTTAGGAAAAGTATCTAAAGCTACATCAGAAGATGTTGATAGAGCGTTAAAATCTGCACAAAAAGGATTAGAGGTTTGGAAAAAAACTCCTCCATGGCAAAGATCTTATATCATTAGACGAATTGCAGATAAGATGAGAGAAAAACAAGATGTGCTTGCTAAATGGATGACACTTGAAGTTGGAAAACCTTTTGCTGAAGCTAAAGGAGAAATTGGTGGAGCTGCAGATATTTTTGAATGGAATGCTGAAGAAACAAAAAGAATTTATGGTCAAACAGTTGAAAGTAGATTTGAAGATACAAGGGTACATGTTTACTATCAGCCTGTAGGAGTCGTTGCTGCATTATCTCCATGGAATTTTCCAGCAGTATTATCTGCTCGAAAAATATCAACAGCTTTAGCAGCTGGTTGCTCTGTTATTATAAAACCAGATGTCATTACTCCAGGAGTTGTTATGGAAATGGTTGATATTTGTAGAGAATGTGGCGTTCCCCCAGGTGTAGTAAATCTTTTATCAGGAGATCCACCTAGCATAGCTCAGCAATTGATTGATTCTGATATAGTAAAAAAGATTTCAATAACAGGTTCTTCAAGAGTAGGTAAATTAATTTTAAAGCAGGCTGCTGATAAAGTTCAAAGAGTAACAATGGAGCTTTCAGGTCATTCACCTTTTATCGTATTTGACGATGCGGATATAAAAAAAGCTGCTGATATGGCAATAGCCGCTAAATTTAGAAATAATGGTCAAGTATGTATCTCACCTAATAGATTTTATATTCACGACAGCAAAAAGGACGAGTTTGTAAATTTGTTTGTAGAAAAAACAAAAAAGTTAAAGATTGGTAATGGAATGGATCCAGATACTCAATTAGGCCCACTTACAACAGAGAAAAGATTAAATGAGGTTGAAGAATTAGTTGAAAAAACAAAACAAGAGGGAGCAAAAGTTTTATTAGGAGGTAAAAGGCCAGCTGGTTTCAATAAAGGATTTTTCTATGAACCAACAATATTTGATAATGTTAAAGACGATTATACTATAATGAAACAAGAACCATTTGGACCTTTAGCACCTATGCTTTCTTTTAAATCATTTGATGAAGTAATTGAGAGAGCTAACAATCATGAACTTGGTTTATGTAGTTATGTTTGTACAAATTCTATGGAGAAAGCTTATTTAGCATCAGAACAATTAGAAACTGGAACCGTAGGAGTAAATACAGGATTTATTGCAATCGCCGAAGCACCTTTTGGAGGAATTAAACAAAGTGGATACGGAAGAGAAGGTGGATCAATGGCTATAAAAGATTATTTAAATGTGAAGTATACTCACATGGGTATTAAAGGTTAACTAACTATTCTAAAATTTTAAAATCAGATTTATATTTTTCATTAATAGAAATCCCTAATCCAGGAGTATTATCATCTAAATTTATAAAACCATTTTTAGGTTCGGGCTCTCCTTTAAACAAATAATAAAATAATTCATTTCCTATTTCAACTTGATGAACTGGAAAAAATTCTGAAAAAGGGCAGTTGTTACTTGCCATTGTTAAATGATAGTTGTGCATTTGACCTGCATGAGGAATTACTGGAACACCATATTTTTCTGCTAAAGAATTTATTTTGTGACCAGGAGTTATTCCTCCAACACGGTTAGCGTCATATTGAATAAAACTAACTGCTTTAAGTTCTAGTAGATGTTTAAACCCTAAATAACTAAACTCGTGTTCACCTCCTGCAATTGGTATGTCTCCTAAGGCATTTAGTTCAGCATATCCTGATATATCATCAGGTATTACAGGTTCTTCAAGCCATTTTGGTTTAAATTTTATCAATTCAGGTATTATTTTTTTTGAATATTCCAAATCCCAACCCATGTAAGCTTCAAGCATAAGATCATTGTCATATCCAACAACTTCTCTAACAGCATTTACTAACTCGACATTTTTTTTTATTCCATCTGTGCCATCTTTTGGTCCCCAACCAAAACGCATCTTAAACATTTTAAAACCTTCATTTAAATATTTTTCGGCCTCTATCTGTAGATCTTTAATTGGCTGGCTATATAGTTTTGAGGCATATACTGGAATTTTTTCTTTAGTTCTTCCTCCTAGTAACTCAAATACTGGTTTTTTTTTTAATTTACCCATTAAGTCCCAAATCCCAAGATCAATTGCTGAAATACCAATCATTCCAATTCCTTTTCTTCCCCAGGCCATGGTACTTCTATACATTTTGTCCCATAAATAATCGTAATCAAAAGGATCTTCACCAATTATTAAATCTTTTAAATAACAATCTATTGCCTTTTTAGTTACCTCTGGTGCGAGCGCAGCATTACCTAAACCTACGGTCCCATCATCTGCTATAACTTCACAAATCATCCATTGATGAAATCTAAATGATTTCATTTTATCTCCTGATTCTCTAAGAGCATCAGTTGGATTTGTACAAAAGTTTTGAGCTGGTGGAACTATTTCACCTGTCCATTTATAAATGGAAGTTTTGACATCTATTATTTTACTCATAGTTTAGATTTATTTTCTGCCATCGTTAATGCAATCTTAAATGAATTCAACGTAGGTTCTAAATTTGCTTTATTTTTTCCGGCAATATCGAAAGCAGTACCATGTGCTGGTGTTGTAATAGGTAATGGTAAACCACCTTGAACGGTTACACCTCTATCAAAACCAAAAGCCTTGAGACCAGATTGTAATGCATCATGATACATACCAACTATACAATCATGATTTTTATTTTTAAAAGCTGTAATAAAAGAAGTATCGCAAGGTAAAGGACCTTCTGCATTAATACCTTCTTTTTTTACCTCTTCAATAGCTGGAATTATTTCATTTTTTTCTTCCTCACCGAATTCTCCATGAGGATTTAAGGCTTGAACTGCAACGCGTGGATTTTTAATTCCATTAAGTTTCATTGCTTCGTTTATTAGTTTTATTGGTTTAATAATATTTTCTTTTTTAATATGATTAGGAACCTCACTAATAGGAATATGAGATGTAACTCTAGCAGTCCAGAAATTGTCTACAACATTAAATTCACAGAAAAAATTTTTTACATCTAATTTTTCAGCCATTAAATGAAGTTCATCTGAGTGCGTATTGCCACCCATTTTCATACTTGTTTTATTGAAAGGACCAAAGTTAATAGCATCTATTTGATTTTGTTTTGCAAGATCTAAAGCGAGATTAAGAGACTCTAAAACACTTTTTCCAGATTCTTTAGAACACTCTGCTAAGTTGTAATTGTGATTTTTACCTTTTGAAATATCTAAAAAAAACTTATCTTCTTCTTCAAAATTAATCTGTTCAAATTTTTCAACAAATTTTAAATTTTGTGATTTTCCTGAGATCTTATTTCCTTGTTCTAAAATTTTTTTTTCACCAATTATAACTATATTTGCTTTATTGGTAATTTCTTCACATAATAACTTTGAGACCAATTCGGGTCCAATACCTGATGGATCACCTAATAATACAGCAATTTTAATTTTATTTTTACTCATTTTGTTCTTAAACTTTGTAACAGATTATGCTTAAATAATTAATTATAAATTAACCAAAGAGGAAAATAATGAAAAAAAGTTTTAAACTTTTATTAGCCGCTGTATTTTTAGTGACTGAATTTTTTGTTATAGCAATACCTTTAATGACTGTATCTGCAAGAGCAGATGGTGCTATACAAGCAATTACTCACGCTGGATTTGGTGGTGGTACTGACGTTACAACTAGAATGATGCTTTTAAGAGCTAGAAGAGTTCTTAAACAAGACATGCAATTAGTTAACAAAAAAGGCGGTGGTGGAGCTGTATCTATGGATTATATGATGAGCTTACCTGCAGATGGTCAACATACTTTAACATGGACTACAGGACACGCTGTTTCTATGGCTTTAGGTAAAACTAAAGTTAAAATAAGTGACATGCAACCACTTGCAAGAGGAACTGATGATCCTCAATTGTTTGTAGTAAACTGTAAAGCAGACATCAAAGATGCTAAAAAATTTATTAGCACTCAAAAATCAAAATCACTAAAATATGGAACAACCCATGTTGGTGGAATTGACGATGTTAGTGCAATTGCTTTCACAAAAAAAGGTGGATTAAAAGATCCAACTATTGTTGCATATAAAGGTGTAGCACCAATTAAAACAAACTTAATCAAAGGAGATATTGATGTGGGTGTTTTAAACTTAGGTGAAGCATTAACAGAAATTAATGATGGAACTTTATGTGTATCTATTGTTTTAGCAAATAATAGAATGGCTAAAATTAAAGACTCTCCAACAGCTAAAGAATTAGGGATACCTGTTTCTTTGTCTACTGTTAGAGGTTTTGTAACTAAAAAAGGAGCTCCAGCTGCAAGAGTTAAAGAGTTAGAGGCTGGAATGATGAAAGCAATGAGTCACAACTATTACAAAAATTTCTTAACAGAAATTGGTCTTGATGAGACTAGTGTAGTTGGTGCTGATGAATGGGGTAAGCAAATGGAAGAAATGCTTACTGAAATGACTGCACAGCTTAAAGCTTTAGGTTACATTAAGTAATTATAAAAAATAAGTACATTTAATTTATGAATAATGTACAAAAACAAAAAAGGGCAAACAAAAGTTTGCCCTTTTTTTTTAAAGATGAATTTAAAGTTTCGTTTATAATTATATTTGTTTCAACTATCTTATTAATTAGTACTTTTACATTTGATATTGTTCCACCAATTTTAAATAGAGGTATACAGCCAGCTACTTTTCCAAAAGCATTACTAGTTATAATAATTAGTTTAACTTTGGTTGTTTTTTATTTATCTATAAAAAAACCTTGGAAAATTGAGAAAAAATTACCAAGAACTTTTTTTTTAACATTGTTAAATTTTATATTATTTGTAATTGTATCAAAAACATTAGATTTTTTTTTGGCAATAGCTTTATTGTCAGTTCTCGTCTCGTATTTCTGGGGTGAAAGAAGAATATTATATTTAATATTAGTAAGTATAATTTTTCCTATAATTGTATTTATTTTTTTTGAGACAATTTTAGGATTAAGATTTCCTCCAGGTATAATTACCAATATTTACTATCAAGTATAAAATGGAAAACCTTTCTTTAATGTTTGCACCTTTAGTGAGCTCGAAATTAATGATTGTTTTAGTTTTTGGTACACTATTTGGTTTGATACTAGGAGTATTACCTGGTCTTGGTCCAACAACTGGTGGTGCTTTAATTTTACCTTTCACAATGACATTAGATCCATTATCAGCAATTGTTTTATTGACAGCAATTTATTGTGCAGGAACTTATGGTGGAGCAATAACTGCAATCTTAATTAATACACCAGGAACGCCAGCAGCTGCAGCAACCTGTCTAGATGGTTATCCACTTGCACAAAAAGGAGAAGCTGGCAGAGCTTTAGGAATGGCCACAGTTTCAAGCACTATAGGTGGTATTTTTAGCGTGATTGTTTTAGTTTTTTTTGCTCCACTACTTGCACAGTTGGCTTATGAATTTGGCCAACCAGAATACTTTGCTTTAGCAATTTTTGGTTTAACTATGCTTGCATCTATTGGCGAAGGAAGTCCTATAAAAAATTTAATAGCTGGAGCTTTTGGAATTTTGATATCTACTATTGGCAAAGATTTTATGACATCAATAGATAGATTCACTTATGGCATTAATGAACTGTCAGTGGGAATAGGGTTTATCCCAGTTGTTGTAGGATTATTTGCAATAAGTGAAATGTTAACACAGTCAACTTTACTAGATCAAATTTTTAAGAGAGTAGCTTTAAAAGCTGTAAAACTTCCATCACTGTTAGATTATAAAAAAACCTGGAAAACTATTTTAAGATCTTCAGGTATAGGATCTTTTATTGGAGTATTGCCAGCAGAAGGCGGAACTGTTGCATCTCTGATTGGTTATTCAGAGGCAAAAAGATGGTCCAAAAATCCTAAAGAATTTGGAAAAGGTTCCGTAGAAGGAATTGCAGGAGCTGAAGCAGCAAATAATGCAGCTACAGGAGGGGCTATGGTTCCAACATTAGCTCTTGGAATACCAGGTAGTGCTACAACAGCAGTTATTTTAACTGGCTTAATTATACATGGGGTTAGACCAGGACCCGATCTATTTAGGGAACAACCTGAATTTTTATACGGTATTTTTGGTTCAATGTTGATTGCTAATATTCTATTTTTTGTATTTGGTTTTTTTGGTGCAAAGATATTTGCTAGAATTACTTTAGTTCCTAATAAATTACTCTGGCCGATGATTTTTACTGTTTCAGTTTGTGGAATATATTCACTTAATCAATCAATGTTAGACGTTTGGATAATGTTATTATTTGGAGTCATAGGTTTTTTTATGAGACGATATGGTTTTTCTGTTGTACCTGTGATTATAGGTTTAATTTTAGGAGAATTGGTAGAGGGAACTTTAAGACAATCTTTAGTAATTTTTGAGGGAAATTGGTTACAATTTTTAACTAGACCAATTGTAGTTATGTTTTTTGTTTTATCTTTAATTGCTTTAATTTTTCCATTAATAAGAAAGAAAAAAACAAGATGATAAATTTTGATTTAACAAATAGAGTTGCTATTGTGACTGGTGGAGCACAAGGATTTGGATTAGCAATAACTGAGAGATTTATTAAGTCTGGTGCAAAAGTTGTAATATGGGATATTGATGAAAATGAAGCAAAAAAAGCTAAAGAAAAAATTTCATCAAATAATTTAAGCTATCAGATTGTTGATGTAAGTAATTATAAAATTATTAATAAAAATCTTTTAGAAACAGAAAAAAAAAATGGAAAAATAGATATCTTTATCAATAATGCTGGAATGGCAGGTATGAATAAAGCAGTTTCAAAATATCCAATTGAAGAATGGAATAAAGTAATAAATTTAAATCTAAATTCAGTTTTTTATTGTTGTAAAGCAATTGTTCCACACATGATTAAGAATAACTATGGAAGAATAGTAAATATAGCATCAATAGCCGGTAAAGAAGGAAACCCGAATGCAAGCGCATATAGTACTTCTAAAGCTGGAGTTATTGGTTTGACAAAGTCTTTAGGCAAAGAACTCGCGGATAAAAATATTGCCGTTAATTGTGTGACACCAGCGGCTGCAAAAACAAGAATTTTTGATCAAATGACTGAGGAACATATAAATTATATGTTATCTAAAATTCCAAGAAATAGATTTGCTAAAGTTAATGAATTAGCATCTCTAGTAACTTGGTTATCTAGCGAAGAAAATTCTTTTTCAACTGCGGCTGTATTTGATTTAAGTGGAGGAAGGGCAACCTATTAATTATGCAAATTGGATTTGATGTTGGTGCAACAAAAATAGAAAGTGTTGTATTAAAAGATAATGGCGAAGAAACAAATAGAATCAGAATAGCTAGTCCAAAAGATTATAATTTAATAATTCAATCAATAAAAGAAATAGTTTTTAATTTAGAAAAAGAATTTAATAAAACTTTACCAGTAGGTGTATGTCATCCTGGTGTTCATTCTCCTCAAACAGGATTAGTAAAAAATGCACCCAATTGCATTTGGATAGAAAAAAAACCTTTTCAAAATGATTTAAGAAATGCATTAAGCAGAGAGGTTTTTTGTGAAAATGATGCAAATTGCTTTGCATTATCTGAAGCAATTGATGGAGCAGGCAAACATTATAAAATTGTTTATGGAATTATATTGGGATCTGGAGCAGGAGGAGGATTAGTTATAGATAAAAAAATTGTTTCTGGTCTTAATGGAGTAGCAGGCGAATGGGGCCATAATCAGTTACCATATTTGGCAGCTAAAAAAGAAGAACTTAACACAACAAATTTAAGAGAATCAGAAATTGAAAGTTTTATTTCTGGATTAGGTATAGCTAAAAAATATAATAAAAAATATGGAAAAAATTTAAAAACAAATGAAATATTTAAATTGTATAGAAGCCATGATTTAGACGCTGAAAATATCATAGATAATTTTAAAGTTAATCTTGCAATGTCATTATCAACTATAATCAATATACTTGATCCTGATGCTTTCGTATTTGGCGGAGGAGTTACAAATGAAATTGATTTTTTTGATGAAATAGAAAATTTAGTTAAAAAATATGTTATTGGAAAAGAGTATGAGGGTGTATTTTTAAAACCAAAGTATGGAGATGCTAGCGGAGTTAGAGGAGCAGCAAGATTAGGTAGAAAAGTAAGTTATTAGACAGATCATATACCAAAAAGTGAATTTGAAAAATTTTGTTTAAGATATTTCCTATATAAAGCGTTATTTAATTCATCAAAAAAAAAATCAATTATAGGTTGAATAGATTTTTTTTATTTTCTTTATTTGTTCATAATTTCTATACTCATTTTAAATAACTAAAACTAATAGGGGAAATATAATGAGAAAATTGTTAATTGCTTTAGTTGCATTTGCATTTACTTCTAGTGCATCCTTTGCAGGACCAAAGATTGAGGTTTTGCACTGGTGGACTTCAGGTGGTGAAGCTGCTGCACTTAAAGTTTTAAAAGATGATTTTGCTGCAAATGGCGGAGAATGGATGGACATGCCTGTAACGGGAGGCGGTGGTGACGCTGCTAATGTTGCATTAAAAGCAAGAATAGTTGCTGGTGATCCTCCTTCTGCATCACAAATCAAAGGTCCTACAATTCAAGAATACGATCAAGAAGGAGTAGTAGCGCCTTATAATATTGACGCAATTGCTAAATCAGAAGGTTGGGATAAATTATTAGATCCAATGATAGCTGCTGTACATAAATGTCAAAATAACAGCGGTCCTTACTGTGCTGCTCCAGTAAATATTCATAGAATAGACTGGTTGTGGGCAAACAAATCAGTATTTGATGCCAATGGTATTTCTGTACCAAAAACTTGGGATGAGTTAAATGCTGCAGCTGACAAACTAAAAGCAGCAGGAATAATTCCTTTTGCTCACGGAGGTCAAGCTTGGCAAGATGCTACAGTATTTGAAGCGGTAGCTTTAGGCGTAGGTGGAAACAATTATTACAAAAACTGTTATGTAAAATTGGATGAAAATTGTTTAAGAAGCTCCACTACTGTTAAAGTTTTTGATCAAATGAGAAAACTACAAAGTTATACTGATGAAGGTAGTCCAGGTAGAGACTGGAACGTTGCAACTGGTATGGTTATAGAAGGTAAAGCTGGTTTCCAAATTATGGGAGACTGGGCTAAAGGAGAATTTACAGCTGCTGGTAAAAAACCAGGTGTAGATTATTACTGTGCTGCAACTCCATCAAATAATGGATACTTGTACAATGTCGATAGTTTTATTTTTTATAAAACTAGCGATCCTGATAAACAAGCAGGTCAAAAACTATTGGCTAAGCTTATGATGGGTAAAAACTTTCAAAAAGTTTTTAACTTATATAAAGGTTCAATACCTGCACGTTTAGACGTACCAATGGATGAGTTTGATTCTTGTGCAAAAACATCTAATGCTGATATTAAAACTGCTGGTGCAAAAGGTGGATTAGTTCCAAGTTTTGCTCACGGTATGGCTCAAGGCAACACAATGAAAGCTGCTCTTCAAGACGTTATTACAGAGCACTTTAATTCTAGCATGTCTTCAAAAGACGCTGCTAATGCTTTAGCTGACTCAGTGTTATCTAATATGTAAGCAAAAAAATATAAAAGGCCACTTTATAATAAGTGGCCTTTTTTTTTATAAAATTCAAA
Organism: uncultured Pelagibacteraceae bacterium; assembly: GCA_902569285.1. GTDB lineage: Bacteria > Pseudomonadota > Alphaproteobacteria > Pelagibacterales > Pelagibacteraceae > Pelagibacter. Next base: position 18,008 of record CACFTS010000003.1, read on the forward strand.
AAATGTTAAAGTCTTTAGAAAAAAATTTACCTAAAATAGTTTTAGCCCCAGCTGTTGGTTTAATAAGTTGGTTTGTTTATGGTTTTGTTCTTTGGACTTTTTATATTTCATTTACAAATTCAAAAATTCTTCCAAAATATGAACTTTGGGGTGTTGGCCAATATGTTAAACTATGGGCATCTAGAAAATGGTTGATAGCTGTAGATAATTTACTAATTTTTACAGCACTTTTTTTAATTATTTGCATTGTTTTAGGAATTATTCTCGCAATATTTCTTGATCAAAAAATTAGAGCAGAAGGTGTTCTTAGAACCATCTATCTTTATCCTATGGCGCTTTCTTTTATTGTTACTGGAACTGCATGGAAATGGATTTTAAATCCAAGCCTTGGTATACAAAAAATGTTTATTGACTGGGGTTTTGAAAATTTTACTTTTGATTGGTTGGTTAATAGGGAAATGGCGATTTACACCATTGTAATTGCTGGGGTATGGCAATCAGCAGGATTTGTAATGGCATTATTTTTGGCAGGTTTAAGATCTGTTGAGGATGAAATTGTAAAAGCTGCAAAAATTGATGGAGCTGGATTGTTCACTGTATATTGGAAAATACTTATACCAATGATGAGACCCGTATTTTTTACCAGTTTTGTTATTTTGGTTCATATATCAATTAAAAGTTATGACTTAATTGTAGCTCTTACACAAGGAGGTCCTGGAATATCAACAACAATGCCTGCTCTTTATATGACACAAACAGCTTTTCATAAAAGTCAAGTTGGGTTATCTGCAGCAAGTGCGATGATGATGTTTATGGCAGTTGCAGCGGTCATTATTCCTTATCTTTACTCTGAATTGAGGAGGGAAAATGCAAACTAATATAACCGCATCTTCATATAAGGAGCTTGAACAAAAATCAAAAGTAACAAATATGCTTTTGAGGTGGTTTTTGTATTTTGTTTTAATACTTTTTGCTTCTTATTTTATATTTCCATTATATGTGATGGTTGTAACTTCTCTTAAAACAATGGAGGAGATTAGACAAGGAACATTACTTACATGGCCAAGTGCTTTAAATTTTGAATCATGGGCTGTGGCTTGGGGAGGCAGAGGTTATGGAGCAGGAGATACTTTTTTAAAACCTTATTTTTGGAACTCAATCAAAATGGTTATTCCTGCTGTTTTTTTTTCAACTTTTATCGGAGCAATTACAGGGTATGTTTTGACAAAGTGGCGGTTTAAAGGAGATCAATGGATCTTTTTATTTTTGTTATTTGGTTGTTTTATACCTTTTCAAGCAATTTTACTTCCAATGGCAAGAACGTTGGGAGTTTTAGGAATTTCAAATTCAATTTTAGGATTGGTAGTAGTTCACACAGTTTATGGAATACCTTTTACAACATTATTTTTTAGAAATTATTATGTTTCTATACCTACCGAGCTAGTTAAAGCTGCTAGGATAGATGGTGCTGGATTTTTTAAAATATTTTTTAAAATATTGCTTCCAATATCAGCACCAATAATTGTTGTAACTGTAATTTGGCAATTTACACAGATATGGAATGATTTTTTATTTGGATCAACTTTTTCATTTGGAGAGGCTGCACCAATACAAGTAGCTTTAAACAATATGGTTTTATCTAGTACTAGTGTTAAAGAATATAATGTAGATATGGCATCAGCAATTATTGCCGGCATCCCAACACTTATTGTTTATGTATTAGCAGGTAAATATTTTATAAGAGGATTAACTTCAGGAGCAGTAAAAGGATAAAAATGAAAACATTAAGAATTGAAGATTTATCAAAAAATTTTGGAACTACAGAAGTTTTAAAAAAAATAAATTTAGAAATAGATGAAGGTAATTTTTTAGTACTTTTAGGTCCTTCTGGATGTGGTAAATCAACTTTATTAAACATAATTGCGGGTTTAGAAACGATTAATGAAGGAAATGTATATATAGACGATTACAATGTGAGCAAAGTTGAACCAAAAGACAGAAATATTGCAATGGTTTTTCAATCTTATGCTCTTTATCCATCAATGAACGTAAAAGAAAATATGATTTTTGGTCTTAAACAAGCAAAAGCATCAAAAGAAAAAATTAAAGAACAGCTTAAAAAAGTCTCATCTTTTTTAAAAGTAGATGAACTATTAAATAGAAAGCCTTCACAACTATCAGGAGGTCAAAGACAACGTGTGGCAATAGGAAGAGCTTTAGTTAGAGAACCTAGAATATTTTTATTTGATGAACCTTTATCAAATTTAGATGCTAAATTAAGAGTAGAAATGAGACGTGAAATTAAAAAATTACACCAAACATTAAAAACAACTGTTGTTTATGTTACGCATGATCAAACAGAAGCAATGAGTTTGGGAACAAAAATTGCAATAATGAATCAAGGTGTTATTCAACAAAACGATACACCAGAAATTATTTATAATAAGCCAAGCAGTACATTTGTGGCTGATTTTATTGGATCACCTTCAATGAACTTAATTAAAGGGAAAATTATAAAAAAATCAGATCAATTTTCATTTGTGGTAGAAGATTCTAATTCTACTCAAATACCAATAAATAATTATAATTTTGATAATAAAATAGAATTAGACAGCAAAGAAGTTTATTTCGGAATTAGACCAGAGCATATTTATTATAAAAAAAGCAATGAAAATGATTTTGAAATTAAATTAAAAGCCGAATTGAGTGAGTATATAGGTAACGAGCAAATCATAACGTTCAACTATTCTGATCAAGAAATTTTAGCCAAATTTCCATCAACAGTAAAAATAGAAATAAATAAAGAAATGAATTTATATTTTGATTTAAGTCAAATTTCTTTATTTGATAAAAATTCAAAAAAAAGGATATAAATGAAAGTTAAATATTTTGATCTTGAAAATAAAAGAGTTTTTATAACAGGCGGTGGATCGGGTATAGGAGCTTCAATAGTTGAACATTTTTGTGAGCAAAATTCTGAAGTTTATTTTATTGATATAAATGAAGAAGCTTCAAATAAATTAGTATCAAAATGTAAAAATAAAAAATTAGCTATCCCAAACTTTATTAAATGTGATTTGCTAAATATTAAAGAACTTCAAAACACAATATCAAAAATAATTTCTGAAAAAGGACCTATTGAAATATTAATAAATAATGCGGCTAATGATGAAAGACATAAAATTGACGATGTTACAGAAGAATTTTGGAATAATAGAATGAATATAAATCTTCGACATTATTTTTTTACTGTTCAATCTGTAAGAGAGGCTATGATTAAAAATAATAGTGGAGCTATTGTTAATATTGGATCAGCTTCATGGATGATTGGCCAAGGAGGAATGGCGGCATATACTGCTGCGAAATCTGGGGTAGTTGGACTTACAAGATCTTTTGCAAGAGATTTAGGAGAATATAATATAAGAGTAAATTCTGTAGTACCTGGCTGGACAATAACTGAAAGACAACTTGAAAAGTGGCTTACACCTGAATCTGAAGCTGATATGATGAAAAAACAATGTATTAAAAGGCGATTAATGCCCTCAGATATATCTAAAGCAGTTTTATTTTTTTCATCTGATCAATCATCGGGATGTACAAATCAATCTTATGTAGTTGATAACGGCTGGCTATAATAATTTTTAATTGTTATGAAAAAAAAAGATTTAAGAAGCAAAGAGTGGTTTGATAATCCTAAAGATCCAGGACTTACAGCGCTATATTTGGAGAGATATTTAAATTACGGATTAAAAAAAGAAGACCTTCAATCAGGAAAACCTATAATTGGTATTGCACAATCTGGTAGTGATCTTTCTCCATGTAATAGACATTTTCAATCACTTAGCAAAACAATTAAAGATGGTATAAGAGAAGCTGGCGGGGTTCCAATGGAATTTCCAACACATCCAATTCAAGAAACTGGAAAAAGACCAACAGCAGCTTTGGATAGAAATTTGTCATATTTATCTTTAGTAGAAGTTCTTTATGGTTATCCAATTGATGGTGTGATATTGACAACAGGATGTGACAAGACAACTCCAGCAGCATTAATGGCAGCAGCAACAGTAAATATACCTTCGATTGTTTTATCAGGTGGACCAATGTTAGACGGATCTTACAAAGGAAAGAAAGCTGGCTCAGGAACAATAATATGGGAAGCAAGAAAATTGCATGCAAAAGGAGAAATTAATTACGATGAATTTATGGATATGGCTGCAGCATCTGCTCCAAGTGTAGGACATTGTAATACAATGGGAACAGCGTCTTCAATGAATTCAATTGCTGAAGCTCTTGGAATGTCATTAACAGGTGGAGCAATTATTCCAGCACCATATAAAGAAAGAGAAAGTATTTCTTTTGAAACAGGAAAAAGAATAGTTGATATGGTACACGAAGACCTTACACCTTCAAAAATTATGACCAAAGAAGCTTTTGAAAATGCAATATATGTTGCTAGCGCCATTGGTGCGTCTAGTAATTGCCCTCCGCATCTTACCGCAATAGCAAAACACATGGGCATTGATTTTGGAATAGATAATTGGGAAAAACTTGGTCATGATATTCCATTACTTGTTAATTGTCAGCCAGCTGGAGAATATTTAATGGAAGGTTTTTTTAAAGCTGGTGGAGTTCCTGCTATAATGAAAGAATTACTTAAAAATAATAAATTAAATAAAAATATTATGACAGTGACTGGCAAAACTGTTGAAGAAAATCTTAAAGTAAAAATTAACGTAGATGAAAATATTATAAAATCTTTTGATAATCCTTTGGTTAAAAATGCAGGATTTATAGTAATGAAAAGTAATTTTTTTAGTTCGGCAGTTATGAAAACATCAGTAATTAGTTCTGAATTTAGAGAGAGATATTTGTCTGATCCAAAAAATCCAAATGTATTTAAGGCAAATGCAGTAGTATTTGAAGGGCCAGAAGATTATTGTTCGAGAATTAACGATGAAAACTTAAAAATTGATGAAAATTCAATCTTAATGATCAGAGGATGTGGACCAGTTGGTTATCCTGGTTCAGGAGAAGTTGTAAATATGCAACCACCAGATAAACTTTTAAAAAAAGGAATTAATACACTGCCTACACTTGGAGATGGAAGGCAAAGTGGCACTTCTGAAAGCCCATCTATACTTAACGTCTCTCCAGAATCTGCAATTGGTGGGGCTTTGTTAATTGTTCGAACAGGGGATAAGATTAAGATAGATTTAAACAATAGTAGAATTGATCTTTTGATTTCAGATAAGGAAATAGAGAAAAGAAAAAAAAATGTTAAAATTCCTAAATTAAAAAACCAGACGCCATGGCAAGAAATTTCAAGAAAAATGGTAGGCCAATTAGAAACAGGAGCTTGTTTAGAGACAGAGTCTATATATTTAGATATAACCAAAACTAAAGGAATGCCTAGACATTCCCATTAAGAGATAAAATGAGTAAAAGATTAGAAAATAAAAAAATTTTAGTAACTGCCGCTGGGCAAGGAATAGGTAAAGCTACAGCAGTAGCTTTTCATAATGAAGGTGCAAAAGTTTTTGCAACTGATATTAATGAAAAAACTTTAAAAACTCTTAAACAAGAATATCCAAATATAGATGTTTATAAGTTAGACTCCACAAATAAAGCTGCCGTAGAAGAATATTGTTCACAATTAATAACTATAGATGTTTTATTTAATGCTGTTGGTTTTGTACATCATGGAACAATTTTAGAGTGTGATGAAAAAGATTGGGATTTTTCTTCCAATGTAAATGTAAAGTCGATGTATTTTATGTGCAAGGCAATCCTACCATTGATGATAAAACAAAAAAGTGGATGCATAATTAATGTTGCCTCATGTGCTTCTAGTTTAAAAGGTTTTCCAAATAGGTTTGTTTATGGGACCACAAAAGGAGCAGTAATTGGTTTAACTAAAGCTATTGCAGCTGATTTTGTTAAACAAAATATAAGATGCAATTCAATTGCACCAGGAACAGTTTTTTCACCTTCATGGCAAGATAGAGTTAATCAAAGTCCAGACCCTGTTCAGGCTAAAAAAGATTTTATAGCAAGACAACCAATGGGAAGATTAGGCACAGCAGAGGAAATAGCTGCTGTTGCAGTATATTTAGCGAGTGATGACGCGACATTTACTACAGGAACAACAATTTCTGTTGATGGAGGAATTTCAATATAATTAATTAATAAAAAGGAAAATTATGAAATTATTAAGAGTAGGTCAAAAAGGTAAAGAAAAACCAGCGATATTAGATAAAGATGGTAAAATAAGAGATATTAGTTCTCATATTAAAGATTTAAATTCTGATCATTTAAATTTTAATACTATTTCTAAACTACAAAGTGTTGACCTATCTTCTTTACCAGAATTATCTTCTGGTGAACGAATAGGTTCTTGTATTACTAAGCCAGGTAAATTCGTTGCTATAGGGCTTAATTTTTCTGACCATGCTGCAGAGTCAGGTTTACCAGTTCCATCTGAACCAATCATGTTTATGAAAGCAACTAGCTGTATAAGTGGGCCAAATGATAATATTGAAATGGTACAGAATTCTAAAAAGTTAGATTGGGAAGTAGAACTTGGAATTATCATTGGTAAAGAAGCTAAACATATTGAGCAAAATCAATCCCAAGATCATATATTAGGTTACTGTTTGGTTAATGATGTTAGTGAAAGAGAATGGCAAATTGAAAAAATGGGTCAATGGGTTAAAGGAAAGTCTCACGATACTTACGGACCTATTGGACCGTACTTGGTCACAAAAGATGATATCAAAGATGTAAATAATTTGAATATGTCTTTAGATTTAAATGGTAAAAGAATGCAAACAGGTAATACAAGTACAATGATATTTAATGTAGATGTAATTGTATCTTATGTGAGTAAATTCATGTCATTACAAGCTGGAGACATTATAACAACAGGAACTCCTCCAGGAGTTGGTATGGGAAGGAAACCACAACTATTTTTAAAAACTGGAGATGAAATTAAATTATCAATAGATAATTTAGGTGAACAAAAATCGAAAGTTGTATCACTGTAAATTTTTAAATGCAGACTATCAAAACAACTAAACCAAAGGTTATTTGGAAATTAAATTGTATTCTTGGTGAAGGGACTTTATGGGTTAAAGAACATAATTCTATATATTTTGTAGATATAAAAAAAAGAAGAATTTATGTTTTAAATATCAATAATAAAAAAAAAAAAATTATTAAACTTAATAAACAAATTGGATTTTTAGCACATATTAAAAAAAATTTATTTATATTAGGTCTCGAGAGAGAATTAAGAATAGTAAATTTAAAATCAAAAAAGATTATCAAATCTATTTCAATAGAAAAGAATCTTACAAAAAATAGAATAAATGATGGAAAGACAGATCCAAAAGGTAGGCTTTGGTTTGGAACAATGGATAACCCTGAAAGATTAATTAAGAAAGGATCATTATATTGTTTAGACAAAAATTTAAAACTTAAAAAGATAGATAAAAATTATTTGATTACTAATGGTCCTGCTTTTTTAGATGAAAATAATTTTTATCATACAGATAGTAGAAAGAAAACAATCTATAAAATCAAGATTAATAAAAAATTAAAAATTATTAAAAAAAAAATTTTTATTAGATTTAATTCTGAAGACGGATCACCTGATGGAATGACATTGGACAGTAAAAAAAATTTATGGGTATGTCATTTTCATGGTGCGACTATCTCTGTTTTTAATAAAAAAGGTGAAAAGATACATAAAATAAATTTTCTAGCTAAAAATATTACTAATTGTACATTTGGTGGAAAAAATAATAATGAACTTTTTGTTTCAACAGCTACCAAGTCCATGTCAAAGGTGGATTTTAAAAAATATAAATATTCTGGTGCACTTTTTAGTGTAAAAACAAATATGAAAGGAAAATTATCAAAATCCTATAAAGCTAAATTATGATTGAATTAGTAATAGCTCTTGGTGCAGGTCTGATAAGTTTTCTATCTCCATGTGTTTTGCCACTTATTCCTGGATATATCTCCTATATTTCCGGTAGCTCCATAAATGAATTAGTAGAAAAAAAGAATATAAAACTATTCCCAATTATTTTATTCACTGTAGGATTTTCTATAGTTTTTATTATTTTTGGGGCTGCATCAACTTATTTGGGTCAAGTATTACTTCAAAACTCATACGAACTTAGAGTAGCAGCTGGATTGGTCATAGTTATTCTTTCACTACATATTATTGGATTAATAAATCTTAAATTTTTAAATTATGAAAAAAGAATTCAAACAAATATAAACATTAACTTTTTTAGCCCTATATTAATTGGTATGGCTTTTGCTTTTGGTTGGACGCCTTGTATAGGTCCTATTTTGGGTTCAATTTTAATACTTGCAGCAACTGAAGAAAGTATAAACAAAGGTCTTTTACTTTTATTTTTTTATTCTTTAGGATTAGCTTTACCATTTATTTTGTCAGGTTATTTAATTCAAAAATTTTTAATATTTTCTAAAAATTTTAAAAAAAATATTAATTTAGTATCTAAAATAGGTGGAATAATTTTATTAATTACTGGTATTTTAATACTTACTAATCAACTACAAGCATTAGGATATTATTTATTAAACATTTTTCCTTTCATACAAAATTTTGGCTAAGCATAATTATGAACATTCATCAGAATGGTGGATATATGCAACTAAATGTATGATTGAAATAATGGATAACAAGGTGTAGTTAAAGAGCCTAAGGGGTGTCTTAACAGACTGAGATTAAACCCTAAGAACCTGTCCGGTAATTCAGAAAGGGAAAAATGGATAAAACATATTTTATAAATCAATCTACATCACTAATATTAGTTATTGTTTTAAGTTTAATATTTGTATTTTTAGGTATTTATTATTCAAAAAAATACCAAGGACTTAGTAATTACTTAACTGCCAATAGGAACGTTGGATTATTTTCATTAACTACAAGTTTAAGCGCATCTGCTTTAGGTACATGGGTTTTGTTTGGCCCAGTATCTGCCGCAACCTGGGGAGGATTAGGTGCGGTAATAGGTTATTCATTAGGAACTGCATTTCCAATGTTTTTTTTAATTTATTTAGGAAAAAAAATAAGAAATGAATTTCCTAAAGGATCTTCATTGATTGAGTTTATGAGAAAAAAGTTCGGAAAAAGTTTATTCAAATTAATTTTATTAATGACTATTTTTTATATGTTTATTTTTTTATGTGCTGAGGTTACAGCGGTAGCAGTCTTAATTAATTATATATCAGGAGTTGAGCTTTGGATAACTGCTTTATTAGTGTTGTTAGCCACACTAACCTATACTTTATATGGAGGATTAAGAGCTTCTATATTTACAGATAATATTCAAATGATTGTAATAGGAATTTTATTGTTGATTTTTTTATCATGTATAGATTCTTTTACTGGATCTCAATTTTCTTTTGATTTTGTAAAAGAGAAAAATCCTCATCTTTTAAGTGGATCTTATATTCCAAGTTATACAGCTGGTTTAACTTTTTTTATTGCAGTTGCGGCAACTAATTTATTTCATCAGGGTAATTGGCAACGTGTTTATGCTGCAAAAAATTTTCAAACGTTAAGAAAAAGTTTAATTATATCTTTTTTTATAATTGTACCGATTGTTTTCTTTATGGGTTTTGCAGGAATGGTAGCTTTCTCAATAGACTCATCTGTAAGACCTGATCTTGGTTTTTTTTTATTACTACTTAAAGAACAAACAAAACTACTATCTTTATTAGTAATTGTACTTGCTTTAGCTTTAACTATTTCTACTGTAGATACATTAATAAATGCAATATCAAGTATAATTGTAGTAGATGGTAAGGCAACTTTTAAATTAAAAAAGAAAACAGATTATTTAAAATTTTCTAAATATATAATTTTGGTTTTATCTATAATTTCTTTTATTGTTGCATCAAAAGGATTTGATATTTTATATTTATTTTTACTAGCTGATTTATTTTGTTGTGCTTTTGTTTTAACTGTTTTTTATAGTTTTTATAATAAAAACATTAATGAAAAAACTGCATATATTTCGATTATTATAGGCTTGATTGGAGGCTTTTTAATGTTTCCGGTTCCTGACTTTTCAAAAAGTTTATTAGTAGGAATTTTAATACCCATAGAATTGTTTACACCTTTTGTAATTCAATCCTTATTATTTTTATCTTTTGTTACTGCAACTTTTTTACCTTTATTAGTTTTTAAAGTTAAAAAGTTTTAATATTAGTTGATTGTATTAAGAGTATTAATAGCTATATACTTGGTCAATGTCAGATAATCAAATCGTAATAAACGGTCTTAACAAAGTTTATAACAATGGCTTTAATGCTCTTAAAAATATTAATTTAAATATTAAAAAAGGTGAAATTTTTGCGATGCTTGGCCCTAACGGTGCAGGCAAGACAACCTTAATAAGTATTATTTGCGGTATAGTAAAACCATCTACAGGTAAAGTAACTGTTGAGGAATTTGATATTATTGATGATTATCGAGAAACAAGATCAAGGATAGGTTTGGTTCCTCAAGAATTAACTTTAGAACAGTTTGAGACAGTTTTTAATAATGTTTCTTACTCGAGAGGTCTTTATGGAAAAAAACCTGATCCTTTACATATTGAAAAAATTTTAAAACAATTAAGTCTTTGGGATAAAAAAGATATTATATTACGTCAATTATCTGGAGGTATGAAACGAAGAGTTTTAATTGCTAAAGCTTTATCACATGAACCAACCATTTTATTTTTGGACGAGCCTACAGCAGGAGTGGATGTAGAGTTAAGAAAAGAAATGTGGAATGTAGTTGAAAAATTGAGAAAGACTGGTGTTACAATAATTTTAACAACTCATTATATAGAAGAAGCAGAAGCTATTGCAGATAGAGTGGGGGTTATTAACCAAGGTGAGATTATTGTAGTTGATGAAACAAAAGAACTTCTTAAAAAAATGGGACATAAAAAACTCACAGTTGATTTACAAGAAGAAATTAAAGAGATACCAAGCAGTTTAGAAAAATATAATCTTGAAATTAGCAAAGATAAAATGTCTGTAGATTATACTTATAACGTTCAAGCTAAACAAACTGGTATTACTAATTTATTACAAGATCTTAAAGATGCTGGTTTACAATTAAGAGATTTAAAAACTGAACAAAGTAATTTAGAAAAAATATTTGTATCATTGGTGAAGGAGAATAATGAAGTTTAACTTTTATGGATTTAAAGCGATTTATCTACATGAGATGGATCGTTTTAGAAGAACTTTGGGGCAATCACTTTTATCTCCAGTAATTTCTACATGTTTATATTTTATAGTATTTGGTTCTGTTATTGGAGGTTATGTTGAAAATATTGATGGTGTAAGTTATGGATCTTATATAGTCCCTGGTCTTTTAATGTTAACATTATTGACACAGTCAATAAGCAACACTTCTTTCGGAATTTTTTTTCCTAAATTCAATGGGACAATTTATGAAATACTAGCTGCTCCAATCTCAACATTTGAAGTTGTTTTAGCTTTTGTTGGAGCTGGGGCAACTAAAACTCTTATTGTAGGTATAATAATATTTATTACATCAATGTTTTTTGTTGAAGTTAAAGTTCAATATCCATTGTTAATGGTTTTTTTATTAATTTTAGTATCTTTTACTTTTGCATTATTTGGATTTCTAATTGGTTTGATGAGTACAAATTTTGAGCAAATGTCTATCATTCCTTCTTTAGTTATTACGCCAATGGTTTTTTTAGGAGGTAGTTTATATTCTTTAGATATGTTACCTGAATTTTGGCAAATGGTTACATATTTTAACCCAGTTGTTTATCTAATAAATGGTTTAAGATTTTCTTTTTATGGAGTATCTGACTTTAATATCTGGATAAGTATTTTTTTAATGGTTCTTTTTTTAATTATCTGTGTAATGTCTGTCTCATTTCTTCTAAAAAAAGGTTATAATATTAAGTCTTAGCCCTAAAAAACGTTGTTTTATATGCTATTTTAAACGTTGTAATTTTACAACATTTTTGGATTTTTTTAATAAATACAGTGTTTTTTTAAATAGAATCATTGATTAATAGACAAATTTAATTCATAAATTACTGAATAATTAATTATTAATAACATAAAGTAATAATAAAGGGTTAAAATGAAGAAAATAATATCGATATTATTTGTATCTTTACTACTCACTGTATCAGCTCATGCCGGTGGTATGATTGGTGTTAAATATGGTAATGGTGAGTTAGAAGCTACAAAACAAGCTTATACAGCAGGAAGTAATTCTTACTCTGCTCAGACTCAAGCTGAAAGCCATGAGTTTGCTGCAGTTTTTGCTGAAGTAAATCTTCCTAACCATCCACTATCTTTAGGAATAGAATATATTCCTTATACTGCAACTGTTTCAGTTGATGGTAGTTCATCTGACTCACATTTAGAAATAAGTGAGCATACTACTATATACGCACTATTAACAAATGACATAGGTAGCGGTGAAGCTAGCGCATATTTTAAAGTTGGTTATGCTATGGCTGATATAGGTGGTGTTTCAGCTAATTATGCTACTACTACTCTTAACTCACACGATGATACATTGGAAGGTCCAATGATAGGTATTGGAGTTCAAAGTGGTGAATTTGGTATTGGCATGGTTGGTAGATTAGAATGGACAATGACTGATTATGATGATGTAAGCGCTACAACTACATCAAATGGTTCTACAAGTGTTAAGAAAACAGCAGATGCTGACTTAACAACGATTACTATTTCATTAGCTAAAACGTTTTAATTATCATTAAAAAAATTTAAAAACCCCTCTAATTTTTTAGAGGGGTTTTTTTTTATTTAAATTTTTATAGTTATTTAAATTATCAACTGTAAACCATTTTTTAGGTGTTATATCTGATACATATAGTTGGTTAATTTTTATTAATCTTTTCCATAGAATATTAAAATCATCAGTTTTTTTAATTTTTTTATAAATTTTATTAGGATTTAAAACTTGTATACCAGTACAATAAATGTCAGTTTTATTTTTTCTAGATAGTTTTTGTATAATATTTTTTTTTCTAAAGATATAATCACCATCTAATCCCTCTATAGGTTTAGTAGGAATAATCATGCATAAAGGCTGGCCTTTTTTATTATAGTCTTTTTCAATTTTTTTAAAGTTTATTTCTGTAACATTATCGCAAGTTAAAACATAGATAGGATTGTTAAAGTTTTTAAAAATAGAATTAAAAATCCACCATGCATTTCCTTTATTATTAGTATTAATTATAGAAGAAACATTTTTTTCTATTAAATGTTTAGCTAAGATAGGACCTTTATAGCCAACTGAAATATGAATATAATTAATATATTTTCTTAATTTTTTTATTCCATTAGCAATTAAAGAAGATTGCTTATATTTAACAAGTCCCTTTGGAATTTTTTTTGTTAGAGGCATTAATCTTATGCCTCTACCAGCAGCCATTATAAAAGCATGATCTATTTTTTTATAACTCATGAGAGTTAAGACCAAATCTAATTATTTTTTCAATTTCATTATTGTTTAATTGTTTTGCATTTTGAGAAGAAACAATTTTTTTGAGTGGTTTTTTTGATAATATATTAAAATCGATTATAAAAAATTTTTTGTTTTTAATTTTAAATTCTTTTGCATATTTTAATTCATCCTCACCAATAAGGTATTCATCTAATCTATCACCTTTTCTCGTTTTAATTATTTTATATTTTCCACCATATTTTTTTACCCATACTTTAAGAATATCTATCATCTTAGAAGATTTCATTTCTGCAGAAAGAATTTTACCTGACAATTTATCTTTAAGTTTTAATGCTTGATCAATTAAATTCACTGCTTCTTCGACTGAGAAAAAAAATCTTCTCATATTAGGACCAGTGGTTAAAATAGTTTTATTTTTATTAAACATTTGTTTCCAAATTGGCAGAACTGATCCAGTTGACCATGTTACATTTCCATATCTTACACAAATAAATTTTGTTTTTCCGTAAGGTTGTATTGATGAAAAAAGTCTTTCCATACAAGATTTACTTAGGCCATAAATATTTTTTATTGGTGGAGAAGCTTTATCGGTAGATACACCAATTACTGTAGGTATTTTTTTATTTATACACGCTCTTGCAATATTTGCAGAACCTACAATATTTATATCTATACATTCAAAAGGAAACTTTTCTGATAAATCTACAAATTTAGTTGCTGCAGCATGTATAACAATATCTGGTTTTGCATAATTTAAACAATCATTTACAGATTCAATATTAGAAACATCGAGAGGTATTACTTCGCAGTTCGTAAGATTTTTAACTAGAAAATTTTGTTTATTATTTCTAGCACCTATAAAAACTTTATATTTTTTTTTATAAAAAAGAGCTAAATTTCTCCCCAGATATCCGGTTCCACCTGTTATTAGAATTTTTTTCATTATTAAATGTATTAAATTTGTTTATAATTTTAATTATAAAATGTCTATATCTATTCATATACCTTTTTACAATCCAAATCCTGAAAAAAAGGAAGGATACAGAAATTTAACAAGATTTGATTATTTAAATGAAAATATTTTAAATTTAAAAAATTTATCTTTTCAAACTGACATATTTATACATACCCACAATGATTTTTTAGATAATAAAAATTTAGATGCGCATGTGATTAATCATAAAATAAGCAATGAAGATTTAGAAAAAGGATATTTAACTTGGTTAACTAGACCTGAAATGGAAAAACAAAAAAATGATTATGAATATTTTATGTATCTTGAGCATGATATAAAATTCACGGAAAAAAACTTACAATATTACCTAAAATATCAAAAAATTTTTTTAAATAAAAAATTTAATTTAGGATTTTTAATTTACGAAAAGAACAATGAAAATAATGAAAATTATAGTATCCACATTACTAATAAATTGAATAATTTTTTTTATATTGATAACCAAAAGTTTATGATTAATGATTGGGATACTTATTGTTGTTTTTGGATTTATAATAAAAAACAATTTGTAGATTTTATTAAATCAAAGTGGTGGAATTTTGAAAATAAAGTTCACAATTTTAGGCATAATTATGGAATAACCGAAAGATCATCAATAGGATTTAATGCTCCAAATATAAATTATTTTAAAGCAACTTTATTACCGGAAATTAATAAAAAGCCTCATCCAGATTGTTTTGTAGAACATATTACCAATAATTATTTTGAAAAATTTAAAGAATTTAAAAATAAAGGGTACAAAGATATTAGAGGAGTTTGTACATATAAAATAGATGAAGTTTTTGAGGAAACCACTAATCATAAAAAATCAATTAATCATTTTTATATAAAAAGATTTTTTAAAATAATCTTTTGGAAACTAAGATTCTTGACAAGACTCTTTAGGAATTAATGAAAATGAAAAAAGAATTTGAATGGACATGTCGGCACACTTGGAAACGTAGTGCTTATAATACCTTATGGTGTTTAATTGGATGCTCGATTGGAGATTTTGGAACAATTTTATTTTTTCAATTACAAAATATTCTTTGGCCTACTCTTTATATAATGATTTTGGCAATCATTAATGGCTTGATTACAAGCATAATATTAGAAACTTTTATTCTATTGAAACAAATGAATTTTGGTCAAGCCTTAAGGACAGCGCTTGGAATGAGCTTTATTTCTATGATTAGCATGGAAATTGTTATGAATACTGTTGACTGGTGGTTAACGGGAGGAGCTAATCTAAACTGGTGGATAATACCTGTTATGCTAATAGCTGGCTTTATTACACCTTGGCCATATAATTATTGGCGATTGAAAAAATTTGATCTATCCTGTCACTAATATGAAAAAGATTTTAGGGATCTTGGTTTTGGTGGTCAAGCAATTTTAATTGATATGGATAACTCAAGAATAGTTATAATAAATTCTGCTCACTACAATCACGAAAAATATAAATATAATCATAAAAAACTTTTAATTGATCCAATAAAAAAAGGCAAATGATGAAAAAACTTTTAGGAATTGTATTTTTATTTTTACTTTTTTATAGTAGTTCTGCTTGGGCGAGTTGTGATACCACTTTAGCTTCGGACTCAACTACTCAGCTCATATGTGATTCAAATGATGAATTAACAGTTAATGAAGGTGTGACTTTAAATAGAAATGGCAAATATGCCGTATATGCAGTTAACGATGACAATGTAAAAGTAACAAATCACGGAACTATAACTAATAATAACCATTTCACACTTCATATGCGAAATACAACGAGCGCTACTATTGATAATAAAAGTACAGGCATAATACAAACAACAGGGGGATGCTGTACTATTGATTATAAAGGTTCTGACGGTACATTCACTCTTACAAATGCGGGAACTATAATTTCTAAAACACACGGCACAATTATTAATTGGGGGACAAGCAGTTCAATTGTAAATATTACAAATTCAGGAACAATTAGAATGAGAGGAGAAAGTGTCAGTCAAAGTGATGTGAAAGCACTTTGTGCAATTTGTACCGCAGGTTCAACAGGAGCTGTAACTATTACAAACTCTGGAACAATTGAAACTATAGGAGATGATAGGCCAGCGATTTATACTAATGATGAAACTGCTTCAACCATAATCAACTCAGGAACAATTTCTGGACATGGCACTGCTAAAGATATTTTAGTTGCTGATGATTCTTCTGGTACAGCTACAACTACAATCAAGATTAGTGGAGAAGGAAGTTTTAACAATGGAATTGAATTAAATGATACAACTGTACAGCTAGTTTTAGAATCTGATATTAAAAGAGATACTACAGTAACAATTTATAATAAGGACAATCTTACAATTGTAAACAATCTCACAGGAAATGATACTTACTCAATTACAAGTGAAAACTTGGATAGTGGTGAGGGTGATACTACTCTTGGAGATGGAGTTCTGACAATATTTGGTGAAGATCTTGAGATAGCTCAAGACAATCCAAAATATAGAAGTGAAAATGTTTTAACTAAGCTACGTGGTTTATTTGATGCTGTAAATTATATTAATTGGCATGCCCCAGAAGATAAATTCTTTAAAATATTTCATAGCACACAGAAGAGAGAAGGAACCTATAAGGGAGAAATGTCAGGTGTTGTTGGTCAGTTAAGTCCTTTTATTTTAGGAGATATTAGAAATAATATTTTTCTCGGCTATACAAGACAAGATGGAAACTTTGACAATGGTGAATTCTTAGGAGGAGATAACTTTGCATTAGGTTTAAAGAGTGTTTATGAAAATAATGGATTTAAAGCATCTTTCACACCTATGATTGGTTTGAATGATCTAACTGTTACTGATTTTGATACAGATACAAAAACAAAAATAAGCACAAATTTATTATCGGAATTTGCTGGGTTTAATACAAAATTTGGAAAAGAAATAAAAACAAGCGAAGATAGCTCGTTAAGTTTAAACGTACAGTCAACTTTAGGGGTGCAAAGATTTCCTGATTATCTTGCAAAATTTAGTGAAGGAGATTTGTCAGTCGATGAAGCAATAGAACAAGTTCTTGGTGTTGGGTTTGAAGTAAGATATGTAGAAGAACTTGGTAATAGCTTTATTATTCAGCCTTATATTGGAGCCAATTTTAATAACAATCTTAATAATTCTATAAAGATAACAGCAGATGGAGAAAATAAAAATGTAACTCCTGCTAATGAAATGACAACTGGATACTTTGCCGGTGTTTCTTTTACAAAAAAAACCAAAGATATGAACTTTGATCTGGAATTAATGTATGGCAATGAAGACGGTTTAATTAATCAAATTGCAGCTTTATCATTAACTAAAACATTTGGAAAAATTAAGGAAGCAAAATTACAAAAAGAATCTGATACATCAAAGGATGTTAAAATTTTAACTTCCAAAGGTTATGATATAGATCTAAAAGAGATCGAAGAATTAAGAAAAGCAAACGAAACATTAAATGCTAAAAATGAAGAATTAATAGCTCAAAACGAAAAGCTTAAATTATTAACTCAAAAAACTCTTGAAGAAAATGCAACAAGCAAAAGATTAATTGTTGAATTAATTAAAGATAATGAAAAATTAAAATTAGAGAAACAAATATTTAAAAATAAAATTTTAGAAAACGAAAATAAAGATCTGCAAAAACAAATTGATAATGTTGATCAAAAAAATAATAAAACTTTATTATTCAATATAATATTAAGTATTATATTATTTGTAATCTTTGCCGTCATATATCTTATTATCAATTTTATATTTGGAATTTATAAAAGGAAAGCTTTTAAAATTGCTCAGATTCAGTAGAGCCTTTCCTGCACTACATAAAAAATTTGATGTAGATATTAATTTAAGAGGAGTTTCTGTTTATGTTGGTGATAAAAATTAATAAATAGAAATTCTAATTTATTAAAGTGTTTATTTAATTATATTTTATGAAAGAAATTTTAAAAAAAAAATTTAAACCTCGAATTAAAGCTCGAATTAGAAAAAACAAACAAATTATAAATAAGAATATAGATAAATTTTTTGATTGGATCAAAGGTGCTGAACTAGTTGAACTTAAAGAATGCAAAACACAAGAAGATCCAGTTAGACCAGAATTAGATAATGTTTTTAGAAGAAGTTATGGGAGAAAAATTTATGGAGTTAAATATATGGGAGAAATTAAAGCAGTAATGTGTTTTGTTTATACAAATGAAATTCCAAAAAATGTTGAAGAATTAGATAAGTTTAGCCATGACGCTTATTTAAAAAGCGCACAAAGAGACCAAAATATTGGGAAAATTGCTATTGCATATACAGTATGGTCAAAAAAAAAGGGTGGTGGTAAATTGATTGTTAAAGAAGTTTTTAAAAAGATTAAAAAATCAAATCACCTTAACAGATTAGTTACATTGTCGCCTTTAACTGAAATGGCAACGCGGTTTCATAGTAAAAATGGAGCAAAGCTTTTAAGAATAAACGAAACAACCCAGAATTTTGAGTATCATATAGATAAGAAATAAAAAAATTAATTAAATAATAATCAATTAAATAAATAATTAATCAACTCTTTTGCTTGCTTTCCATTCACCACTATAAGTTTTTCCAGAATTGTAAACAGATTTTCCTTGACCATGTTTTCTGAAAGCTTTCATTTCACCTGTGTATGTACCATTTGAATACTTACATATTTTAATTTTTGGATCATTAGTATTTTTACAATAGGGAGATAATTTATAAATTTTTTCTCCATAAAAAAGTGAATAGATAATTATAAATGAAATTATGAATGGAGTCGTAATAGCAATGATTGGAAGTTTTAGTATCAATAAATTTTTTATTCCTGCAACTATGAAAATTTCATCAAACATTGTGGTAAATATTTTTGCTAAATAAACATAAACACCGATCATTAATAAGCTAAAAAATAGATCTAAATTTAATAAGTAACCAGCTGAAAATAAAAAGATTATAATTATTGAAGAAAGAATTGAAGCTCCTACGACCCCTAAATAGTAGATAATAATTAAAGATATATTTAAAATTACTGTATTAGATTTTAAAAATGAACCCAACCAACCTAAAAGAAACATAACTAAAATAAATGTATTTAGATGATATATGTATGGATGTACTAGACCTAAGTTCATTTTTTATTTTCTTTTTTTTCTTTAATTCTCTTTTTTAGTATATGAAAAATAATACTACTATTTATTGTTAATTCACTTTCTTTCTCTTCTTCAATTTTATTATAATTTTCTTCATCTTTCCCTTCAAGATGATAACTGGTAATATCTTTATCTAAATTTTTTCTTTGCAAATTCAATAAAAATTTTTCTCTTTTAGTTCCAATTTTTTCAAATATTTCCTCAAGCTCTTTATTAGAAATGTTTTTTTCAGCAAATCCAATTTGAAGATTCAAATTTGTGTTTGCTAATTCAATAGTATTTTTTAATCTTGTACCTATATTTTCATCAAAAGAAAATCCAAGTTTCTCAATATTTTTGATATTATTAATCTTTTTAAAGTCTAAAATTATGGGGTTTTTTGCATTTTTCTCTCTACGTCTTTTTTCTTTTTGATAAGCTGAGTTTTCATCATTGTCCCAATCGTATTTAATTTCACAATCTTTACATCCAACATCTAATGTAATTTTTTTAGCTTTTTTAAATTTTGTAATTAGTTCATTGTACCATTCATGGACTAAATTCAGTTCTTTTTTTTCATAATTACACAAAATTTCGATTTGCTCTAAATCTTTATTTATAAGTTTGAAAAATTTAATAATATTTACATTAATTTTTTCATTACCAAATCTTGGAAAATAAATCTTTAATATTTTCAATTTTTTTGAATATTGTAAAAAATCAAAGTCATTCTCAGTTAATGGTTTGTGAATTATACCATCAGTAGAATTCATTTCTTTGGTTATCATGCATGGATTAACTATTTCGAGTTCCTCTAAATTTTCAAGGTTTGATAAATTTTTGATCAGGGTTTGATCAATTGATTTTATTTCCAACTTTTTAAGATTTTTCAAATTATTAAAATTTGTTAAATCAACATCAGTTGTATTCCACCACGTATCTTCATAATTGTAAGTAAGGCCAATATCCAAATTAATTTCCTCAAGTTTATTTGATTTATCAATGTTCATTACTTTTTTTGTCACATTAGGTTTATTATCTTTCATAAAAGGATAGCGAGTGGTAAGCGAAAGTTTTTTTAAATTTTTAAAAGTAGGAAACTCCCAACATAGTGGATCTTTCTGATTTATATAATTATTAAAATGTAAATCTTCTAAATTTTCTAAAATTTTAAGAGAATTTAAAGAACAAGGTGGAGATGATCGAAGGCCAAACTTTTTAACTTTTAAATAATTTATAGATTTTGGAAACTGAAATGTTTTATTTTCAAACAATTTTTCATGATTAGGATATTGTTCCTTGTCAACGTAAAAGAAATTAATATTTTCTAGATTGTTAAAAATTATCTTTTTGGATTGATCTAAAAAACTTTTTTTTATTATAGGAACACAGCACCCTGGATTTTTTTCAAAATCAGAAATACTCCAAGATCCCTCAAAATAATCATATTCATAAAATTCTTTAAATGATTCTTCACTTTTCTTCTTTAATTTATCAAAATCTATTGGACCTTCGAATATCGACAAATAATAAGGATCATCAAGATTAATATCTAAAAGCTCTATATCTTTAAATTTTTTAAGAGTTTCTGAATTCGATTGATCATCAACAACAATTACTGATTTAATTTCATTTAAATAAATTTCATCAACAAATTTTTCTATATCTGAGTTTTTTAAATTTTTAATTTCAATAAATTTTTTGTAAGTATCTTTATTTTGACAATTGAGGAAAAATTTAAATATCTCAATAAATTTATGATAATTTGAATTAAAATCATCAAATGAATTTAAATCTTTAAAGTTTATTGAACAAAAAATTTTTTTTTCAATTATATCTTTTATTAACCGAATAGAATATTCTGAACAACTACGACCTACTGTTTCCCAGAAGTCATTAAAATCTAATTCTAATGTAATTTTTTTGATTGATTTATTTTTTATAATTTTTTCACTTATAAAATCATAAGTAGTATCAAAGTATTCAAAATGATTATCTAAAAAACTTCCAACTGTATTAATGATTACATGATCTAATTTTGATTTTATAATTTCATTAAAAATATTGGAGTAACCATTGTAATTTTGTGATGGCCAATGAACTTCCAAGGTATCTTTTAATTCTTCATGTTTTTTAACTTGTGTTCTATTTCTTTCCTCAGCTTCTAAGTATTCATAATCTAGAAGTAAGGTTTTTGACTTAGTTATTGTCTCTCTATATTTTGATATTTTTTTACTATTAATGTTTATTTTTTGAGTGTTAGGAAGTGATAAGAGTTTCTCAAATATTATTTTTTTTTCAAAAATATCCTCATCAATCTCTGTTAGTTTTATATTTTTTAAATTTTTTAGCCTTAATAAATTATAAATATCGCATTGAAAAAAAATATCCTTTCCTTCATATATTTCAGAATAATAATAATCATAATCCTGCTCTTTAAGATTTTTTAAAAAAATATCATAATTAATTAGCTCTATTTCACTTAATCCTTGATATGCATTAGGGTAATTAGGAAAAGCATTAATAAAATTATTAAAGTTATTCTGTCTGTCATATAATTCTAACATACTTAAGTTTGGACTATCTTCACTTGGAAAAGCAAAAGCTATCTTATTTAATTGAGGTATCTTTATATTAATTTTTGTATCAGATTTTTTTATTATACAGTCATAATCATATTTTAATATTTTTAAACTTTGTATTTTTGAAATAGCCTTAAAAAAAATATTATTATCAAATAGGCAATTTTCTAATTGAATTTCATTAAGTTGAGTAAATTTAGTAAGTTCATCCCAGTTTGTTTCATTATTAAAATTTTTGAGAATTAAAATTGTGATGTTATCTGGATTTTTTACTTCATTTATAAACGATTTAGAATTTACAGTTTTTAATTGATCAACTATAGTTTCCATATATTTAACTTATCATATTAAAAAAAATGTCAAAAGTAATTGGAATAGACCTTGGTACAACCTTTTCTGCAATTGCAAGTCTAGATGATCTTGGAAATCCTGAAGTATTAGCAAGTATAGAAGATAATAGAAAAATTACAGCTTCAGCGGTTTATGTTAAAGAGAAAGAAGTTATTGTCGGTGATAAAGCTCTTAATTTTGTAAAAGATGAATCTAAAAATGTAATTCTTCAAACTAAAAGAGAAATGGAAAATGATGTTGTTTACTCAACTGAACAAGGTAGATGGGTAAATGATAAAAATTTAGTTGACACATATACACCTGCACAAATTAGTGCATTGATATTAAAAAAATTAAAAGAATATACAAATGATGTAAAAAAAGCTGTAATCACGGTACCTGCTATGTTTGCAGAAAGAGCCCGTCAGGCAACTTTAGATTCTGCAAAAATTGCTGATATAGAAGTTATTGAATTAATAAATGAACCCACAGCAGCAGTATTACATTACGCAAGTTTGCCTGGTGTTGAGGTTGGGGGAAGAGTTATGATTTTTGATTTGGGTGGGGGAACTTTTGATGTTACCTTTGCTGAAGTCAAGAATAAGAAAGTAGATGTATTAACCTCAAGAGGAGACAAATACTTAGGTGGAAGAGATTTTGATAAAGAAATTACAAAATTAATTAAAAAAAAATATTCTGATATTCATAAGGTTGAATTGGATATTGAAAATAACAAAGAGTATATTCATAAAGCTGAAGAAGTTAAAAAAATTCTTTCTGTTAAAAATATTGCAAGTGTAGACATAAATGGTCCAAAAGGGTTACAAAAAATTGAAATTACCCGAGAAGAATTTGAAGAATCTATACAAACTTATATAGAAAAAATTAAAATGCTTATTGAAGAGGCGATGGAAGCATCGAATATGAAACCTTCTAGAATAAACCAAACATTGTTAGTAGGAGGTAGTACAAGAATTCCGATTATCACAAAAGTATTGACAGAATTAATGGGTAAGCCTCCTGTAAAGGGAGTTAATGTAGACGAAGCAGTTGTTTGTGGAGCTGCAATTTATGCAGGGTTGAAAACTGAAAATAAAACTCTTAGTGATGGACAACAAGAAGCTTTAAAAGATGTTAAATTAACTGATGTTTGTAATTTTTATATGGGTACTTTCGCAGTAATACTCGATCCTTTAACAAAAAGACAAATAATGGCTAATACTATAATAATAAAAAGAGATCAAAAATTGCCTGTTAGTGTTACTAAAAGATATACAACTATGAACGAAGGGCAAGAGGAAATTGAGTGTTCAGTTACTCAAAGTGAAGGACCTGAGGACAACAAAGAATTTGTAAATGTTATTCATGACGCAATGTTAAAACTTCCAAAAGGAAGAGCGGCTGGTCAACCTATTGATATAACATACTCTTATGATGAGTCTGGTAAAATGCACTGCATGTTTACTGATGTAGAGTCTGGCAACACTCATGAAATTGAATTATCACCTGAAACAACAGAATCTATAGATAATGCCAGAAAACAAATTGAAGAAATTTCAATTGAGTAAATGAAAATAATTTCATTAATTGTAATATTATTCTTTTTTTGTTTTAATATATACGCTGATGATGAATTTAATCGAAATTTAGAGATAATCAAAAAATTTGAAAAAGATATAAAAGAGAGGAATGATCAAATTCAGCTAGATGATAAAAGAATAGAAGATATAATTAAAAAAATACAAAAAAACCCTTCGCTAACTCGAAAAACAACAAATGAAGATTGGTCTCAAAAATTAAGACCATTTATAATCCCTTTATTAATTGTTCTTTGGTTGATCTTTAGAAGTGATGATCAAAAAACAGATAAACCAAGAAAAAAAAGAGATAATCAATCTAAAATTGATGAATTTATAAATAAATCGAATAGGAAAAATAAAAACAATAAGAGTGAAGATGAATTTGAAGAAAATTTTAATGATTACTTTGGAATTAATCAAGACAAAAAAGAGGACCTACCTGAAAATTCTTTTAGAGACAATTTAAATATTAAGATTGAGGAAAGAAATCATGAAAATAGTTTTTGGTATTTTATTTTAGGCTTTGGAACATTTAATTTAGAAAACAAATATTATAAATTAATAGATAAAGAAAATAGCGAAGCTAAGTTCACTGTTTATGTTTTTGATATTACTGATGAAAAAGAAGAAATAGCAATACAAGGGTTAATAGATCCATTTAAGGATGAAAACTATTTATTATCAATGAATAGATCAATGAAAGTTGGACCTGGATACGGTTACTTTGAATGGACACCAATTTTTTTATTTCCAAAAAATCAACTTATTCCACCATATAGGGGAGAAAGAAAATTAAAATTTAAACTCTTTATGACTAATAAGAAAGCTAAATTTGATAAAGCTAATATTATCAATAAAAAGGATCTTTATTATTCAACAGAATGTATATTTAATCTTAATTTTGAAGAGCCAGGCTACTTAGAGGAAGATAAATATGAAGAACAGGTAAACGAAAAAATTGTCCAACTTGGATTAGCTGTTGCATACTCTGAAAAGAAAATTAATCAAAAAGGAGTTGAAGCTATAAAAAGTTGGATTAATCAAAAAGTAATTTTAAAGAATTTTTTTTTAGAAAATACTGAAGAGGAAAATAAAAATAAAATTAAATATTCATTTTTATTAAAAAATACATACGAATTATTAAGAAATAATAAATTATCTTTGTCTGAAATAGTTAAGGAACTCAATCATAAATCAAGTTCATCTAAAAGATATGATGCAATGAATTTACTGTTAAATATAGCAGGGTCTGACGATCGTTTAAGTTCGCAAGAGGACAAGTTGTTAAATCAGACAGCAAGAGCTCTTGAATTAGACATGAATAGATTTCAACAGATGAAAACCTCAACTATTGCAAATATTGATAGCATTGAAGAAAATGGTGATGATAATGAAGAAACTATATTCAATTTTTCTCCTGATATGACTGATGCTGATAAATGTAAAAAATTAAGAGAGGAATATACTAGATGGAATAGACAAACTAACAATTCTAATGAAAATATTAAAAAACAAGCTAAAAAAATGGTTGAGTTGACAGCAAAACTTAGAAAGAAATATAATTGTTAATGTATAATGTTTTAGATAAATTTAGATATTCGAAAGATGATCCATCTCAATTAAATATTTCTCTTAAAAAAGATCCATATGAAAAAGTTAATAATAATAATTCAAATAATTTAAACCAATTACTTTCAACTTCTGTAAAAGTTTCAAAAGAAATATTTCCAAATATTAATTCAGCAATCGATAAAGTATTTGAGAGATTAGAGATAAAAAATAATCTTAATTTTTTTGTTACTGCTAATCATTTTCAAACTCAAGCCTCATGTAGTGCAATGCCTTTAGGAGATAGTGCTGAAATTATTTTAACTTCAAAACTTATTGAATTATTAAATGATCAAGAACTTCAATCTGTAATAGCTCATGAAGTTGCTCATTTTTATTATCAACATGCTTTATATCCACAAGCAAGTAGTTCAAAAAATAGAACACAGATCTTAAACCTTCTAAATTTTTCAAGGGCAGCTGAAATAAGTGCTGATCGAATTGGATTTATCGGTTGTGGAAGTTTAGAAGCATCTCTACGAGCTATGCTCAAGATTACATCTGGACTAGATGAAAAGCATCTTAAATTTAATTTTAGTTCATATTTAAATCAATTAAGGGAACTTAAAGAAATAAAAGGAGACAAAAATTTAATGTACTCAACACATCCAAATTTTTTAAATAGAATGCAAGCACTTATATGGTTTTCAATGTCTAATGAATACAATGATCATTTTGATACAGGTAAAAAGGGTACTTTTAATCTTAAGGCTGTTGATGATAAAATTTATGATAGTATTAAAAAAGTAATAGGTGATGAGGTTGATTATTCTAATAAAGAGGTTGTGAGTAGAGCTTTAATGTGGGGCTCTATAGATGTTTTTTTATCAGATAAAAAATTCTCAAAAAAAGAACAAGAAATATTTAAAAAAAATTTTGGTGACAAAAGTACAGAAAGTATTCTTTCATTAATAAAAATCTCTAACCCAAAATCTATTCATGAAAAAATAAAGAATACATTTGAAGAAGCATCTAAATTATTAAATAAGGATAAAGAAAAAATTGTTAATGAACTCACAAAATTATTAAAAATTGTTGATGGAGAAAAAAAAATAGCTGAAAAAGTAATAAAAAAAATAAAGACAAATCTTAAAATATAGGTTTAAATTAGTAATGAGTAATCAAGTATTAGGAACTTTGCATGGATTTTGTAATACTAAAACTGAAGATGGAGAAATAGAAAAAGTATATAAAAATTTTACAGAAGGTAAATTAACTTCATATTTAAAAAAACAAGAAAATTATCTAAAAATATCTGATAAAAAAGTTTCAGATAAGATGAACCTTATAGAATTAAAAGGAACTTATATAGGACACTTTGTTTATCCAATTAACTCTTTAAAAAGAGATAGGGTTCAGTCATATAGAATTGATGAAATGGAAGATAGATTTATTCCAGAGTCTATGGGTGGAAAAGGATGGGAAAAAGGAAATTTTAATTGTTTACAAATATTTAATGTTGAAAAGCCTTTAAATGAATTAACATTAGGCAATCACATAGGTCGTAAAGTTTTCATGCAATTAATAGATTTAGATGATGAAGAGTATAATTTTATAAAAGATTATGATGATAAAATTAAACAACTAGTATTAGTAGTTAAAAATAACAAACCTTTGCCAAATCTTTCAGTTAAAAAAGCGACTGAAGAATTAGAAACTAGCTACACAGATATGAGAGATGCTATTCATGATGGAATGTTTAAAACTGAAAAAAGAAAAAAGTTTCCAATAAATAGATATGACTCTTATGTCAGTTGGAGTGATGGATAAAAAATAAGTTATGGGAATATTTGATATTTTTAATTCTAAAAAGACTAGTAATGTAGGTTCACTGGGTGTTTATCATGGTATGGATTTAAGAGAGTGGAATGATGGATATAAGTCTGATGAAAAAGGAATATTAAAATTTATTAAAGCTAAATTAAAATCAATGTCTGACGATGAGTTTATAAAATTTCTTAAGAATAGAGATCTTTACAGAAAATTTACTCATCATGAAGCTAATGATGAAATGAATAAATTAAAAGTCACAGAACCAAAAGGTCTATCTTCACTAGCATTAACAAAGTTTGATTGGGTTTTTTATCCAAAAATATTACTAGAGCGAGATTCTAATATAATTGGATTTAAGATTACAGACAGTGATGTTGCTTATGAAGGGAAAAAAAAGGGAATGAAATTTAAAAAAGGAAAAACTTTAGTTATGTTGTCACAAGATAGAAAACAAGAATACCTTAAGTATTGGGAAAAAAATTTATCTTGGCAAAAAACAGTTCATATGATGGGTTTTCAGTTTGTTGATTTAGACGACGATGAGTATAAATTTTTAAAACCTTATGAAAATAAGTTTAAAAATAAAAATTTTAATAATGAGGCATGGGATGATTTTATAAGTAATGGTCATAATCCCTTATTTGCTACAGAAAAAAGAAAGGCTTATCCAATCAATAGATTTCAAACATATCTAGTTTTCGAGGAATAAGTGAGATTAACCTTATTCTATTAAATCTTTCCAATTTTTTTCAGTTTCAGATTTTGAGTTACTATTATTTTTATTATTATCTTTTTCTTTTTTCATTTCTTTGTAAAGATTAATAAAATCTTGTCTGGAACCTTTTTTCTTTCCCATTTCCCTAAATTTATTTGTCCATTTGTTTCTATCTTTTTTTTCCATTTATCTAGTCTTGTTCCATTTATCTAAAAATCCAGAAATTCCAATTTTATTTATTTCTTTAAATAGTTCCTCTAAACTTTCATCCATTGACTCATTTAACTCAATTACGTCCTCTAAATTTTGTAATGTTAATTTCAGTTTTTTCTTTTTTTTCTCCGAAATATTTATTTTTTGCATAATAATATTCTTAATTATTGGATTTTCTAAAAAATCAATTGCCGAAAGAAGATTTTCTTTATTATTTCCTTTATGTTGATCAATCAAGACATGGGCCCATCTTTGTGTGGTAGCGAGATTTCTTAATGTTGGAAAATCATATTTACAGATAAAAATATTACCTTTGTGATCCCAAGGAACATCTTTAGGAAAATCTTTTGGGGTTGCTCTTGTAAATATTACACCAATATTTGATTTTGAATCCTTCATATCATCTTGTATTTTTTTAATCCACTCATTACTCCAACTTTTTGTATTTTTTCTTTCATACAAAATTTTACAAATAGTATGATTGTTTTCTATTACTTCTTGTAACCAATCTCCACCAGCAGCTCCTTTTGCATATGCAGTAATTTTGTCGTCTTTATCTTTGAATATTTTTTTTAAAAATTCTCCAAGTGAAATTTCTGCTCCAGAACCTTGATCTACAGTAGCTCCTTGATTTACAGTTTGATTTAATGTTTGAATTTGTTTGTTTAATCTATTCTTTTCTAATTCCCATTTATTTTTATCTTCACTATGTTTGTTAAGTTGATTTTCTCGATCTTTTTTAATAGCATTCTCCATTATAGCATCATAGTGCTCCTTGTTTGCTGCTCTGTCTTTCTCTAAAGCCTTCTTAATTGCTTCTGATTTCTCTAAATCACTTTTTTTAATTTGTGCTTCTAATTTTTTATTTTTTTCCTCTTGATTTTTTTTATCCTCTTCAAGTTTTTGAATTCTATCTTGCTCTTGTTTTTTAGCATCATTTATTACTGTCTGTGTTAAATCATTAAAATGGCTCTCTAGTCCTTGTTTCATTGGAAACTCTTTTTTGCAATGAGGACACGTTATTTTTTGGCTCATATTAGTTGTTTTTAGTTTTTTCCATTAAATATCTTATCAGATAATAGACTGCCAAGGTATCTTTAGAACAATAATCTATTAAAAGTTTTTTCTGATTTTCTATTTCTTTTTCATCAGTTTTAGGATCTGTACAAATAAACCAAGCTAATTGTGCATCATTGCCAGATACTATATTATCTTTTTTTTCATAACTAATATCGCTAATTGGTATAACTTTATTAATTACTTTTAATTTATATTTACATTTCATAATTGGATTATAAAATCCTTTTTTAACAATTTTTTCACTATCTAATATTCTTGGTTCTAATTTATTAATTTTATTTTCTAAATCTTTGCAGCTATCTTTTTTCTTTAAATTTTTTAAAATTGTCTTTTCGTAAGGAGAATGAATAAATATAGTTCCTTTATCACCTAGCTCATTTAAAAGACTTTCAGCAAATTTTCTTTCTATATTTTGATCTAAAAATTCTAAAAACCAATTTGCATCATTTATTTTGATTTTTTCGTCCAAGGATGACCATTTGTGTACTGACCACTGAAAAGGTAACTGGGTGAAAGGTTTTGTTCCCTTTATTTTTGGAACTACTTGTTGTACAGTTTCAAAGTCCATAAAATAAATTGGCCAACTTAAATCTTTAAATTCGTAGCTTAAGATTTCACGATCAAGCAAGATTATATTTTCTTTATGACATTTTTGAATTTTTTTTTGATTCTCATTTAACAGATCTGCAGGTACATCTTCTAATTTTTTAATTCCATTCGCTTTACAGTGTTTTTCTATTTTTGTGCCTTTTATTCTTCCAGGCAACATTTCATAAGAAATTATATTTGATTTAGGTTTACATCTATCTATATAATCACATTCATGAGGTTCATTGCAATGATCTCCAATTTTTATGTTAGGACATGGTGATTCTTTAGTTAAAGGTAATAATTTTTTAATTAGACTTGGTATTTCTTTTTCTTTTTCAACAACTTGATTTGTAACATCAATCTCTAAAGGTAAATCTCTATAATCTCTTTCAGTTTTAAAAATAAAATTATTATTAACGTGAATTAATTTAATGTTAGTTAAATTAATACCCAATTTTTTAAGAATATAAGATTGAATTGCTAAATCTGTTATATAATAATTTTTTAGTTCTCCTGATGACTTTATTTCTAAAAGTTCCCATCCTTTATTTTTTCTAATTAAAATATCTGGCCTTATATAAGTATCAAAAAAAATGAACACACCTTCAAAAATAACATTTATATCTTTAGAATTAATAGCTTGTTCAGTTTTTTCTTTAGATTTTATCCATTCCTCTTCTTTGGAAGGTAGGTCTAAAACATTTTGATCTTTAGAATAAATTTTTTTGACTTCATTTTCAAAGAGATAAGCTCTTAATAAAATATTATTAACTTCAGATTTTTTGGATTTATAAATATCAAACCAAAGTTTTTTTTCACATTGATGACCACTCATAATTTTAGTCTTTGTAAGCTTGTAACTTTTATTGTTCATCAAGTTCTCTAGTAAGAATTTTTATTTCAACTTGGTTTTTATTATATTCATGAACCATTTTTAAATAACTAATAAATTTAAGTATATTGTATGGAATAAAGTAGATATTTAAAATCAACTTAAGTAAAGGTTTCGATTTATAATATTCTTGATCAGCTTTTTTAGTTATTTCCTTATTAGCCAAATAAAAATCTACTGAATTCTTCCACTCATGGCAGTAAGTTAGTCGATCTTTCATTTTATTTTTAAAATATTTTCTCATTTTAAGTACCTCGCAATTTGTCTATAGCATTGTGGTTTAACAGAAGATTTGCCTATTATTTTAATTTCTTCATTTTTATAATAGTAAATCCAAAAATAGTGTTGATCATTTTCTTCATCAAAAATTTCTTCAATTCTAATTTCAGTTATTTCATCCATTAGTGATAAGTCCTTTCTTTCTTTAAATATTCGAAATACAATTTAAAGATAGCTAGTCTTACTTTTCTCATCACAATATTCCATTCTTCTTCAGAATTATTTGATAACCACGGTAGATCTTTTTGTTCTAAATTAAATACTTCTATAAATACCCGATCTACTGATTGAAGTAGGTAATTTACATCCTTTTCGCCCTGGATAGCGATGAGATTAATAAGTTTATTGTGATCTGATAACTTTGATATTTTTTTGTTTTTCATCTTTACCTTTCTGAACGTGAAGTTCATAAAAGATAAATCTATTCAGTCTGCTGACTATATACATTTTTACCATATAAAAACTTTCGTTCTTAATTGTTTATTTTAGGTAAAATGATTAAAAACCATTGTAGTTATTCTATCCCAATCTCCGATAAAACAATAATTCGATTTACCGTTGGGGTAAGTAGGCGCTACAATTGATGGCTGCACATATACACCAATAAGTCAGCAAGATTAAATGTATATATGTAGCCATCATATAGTATTCAATTCTTACCTAGACTATATATATGATATTTTTGATTAAAATTCAATATTGATAATTTTTAATAATAATCTAGATTCTTTTTATGATTGAATATTTGGAGCTTTTAAGAATAATTTTAAGTTATTTAGTACCTTTTTTAATACTTCTTACAATTGTGGTTTTTATTCATGAATATGGACATTATTATTTTGCAAGAAAATATCGAGTAGGGGTGACTATTTTTTCAGTTGGTTTTGGAAAAGAATTATTTGGCTGGACAGATAAAAATGGAACTCGATGGCGATTTTCAGCAATTCCATTTGGTGGTTATGTTAAGTTTTTTGGGGATCATAGCATTTTTAGTGATTTTAATAGAGATAAACTTAGAAAAAAATATAATGAAGAAGAGCAAAAAAAATTACTCGCTTTTAAACCTTTATATCAAAGAAACTTAATTGCTTTTGGTGGACCATTAGCTAATTTCATATTAGCTTTTATAATTTTCGTTTCTGTCTTCATGTTTGTTGGTAAAGACATGACTCCCGCTTCAATATCTGAAGTTCAAAAAGAAAGCCCCGCAGAGATATATGGTTTAAAGCAAAATGATATTTTACTCAATATTGATGGTAACAAGGTTGAGAGTTTATTAGATGTTTCTAAATTTATTATGCTTTCAACAGGTGATTTTGTTGAATTTGTCGTATCAAGAAATGATCAAGAATATAAACTAAAAGTAAAACCTAACTTAGTTGAAACGGTAGATGATTTTGGCAATCCCTTAGAAAAGAGAATAGTTGGGATAATAATAGGCCCAAATAATAATAAAATTAATCATGTTAAATTAGGCCCAACAAAAGCTGCATATTATGCAGTAAAAGAAATATTCTTTGTAAGTCAAAAAACTTTAGAAATGCTTTGGGGGTATATTCAAAAATTATGGGGTAAAGGTTATGGAGATTTAAGACAATTAGGTGGACCAATTAAAATTGCTCAAATTTCAGGTGAAGTTGCTAAAATGGGAATATTGCCATTCATTATGATTATTTCTTATATTTCAATAAGCCTTGGTTTATTTAATTTATTTCCAATACCTTTATTAGATGGTGGTCATATTGCCTTAAATACTATTGAAAAATTTAGGGGTAAAGAATTTCAAATAGAAACTCTTGAAAATACTTTTCGAATCGGAATTATAATTATTGGAAGTTTGATGATTTTTACAGTTTTTAATGATGTTAATAGCAATCTAAATAAGATAATTGGCTATTTTGGAAATTTTTTAAATTAAAAAAAACCCTTATAAATTAAGCTTTTTTTAAAATTACAATATCTTGTGTATAACTTTTAACGATATACTAAAAAAAGTCTTGATTTATCAATACTTTTGATAAAAATAGCAAATAACCTAATAAAACCGGAGCTAAAATGAATAAAAAACAATTGATAGTCAAGCTTTCAGGGGCTTTAAATCTAAGTAAAGCAGATGCTGAAAGAACTTTTGACACGATTACCAACACTATTTTGGATGCTTTAAAAGGTGATGATTCAGTTAAGATAGCTGGATTTGGTACTTACAAAGTAGCTAAAAGAAAAGCTCGAGTTGGAAGAAATCCTAGAACTGGTGAGCAGATTCAAATCGCTGCATCACAAAAGGTTAAATTCTTACCTGCTAAAGCTTTAAAAGAAGTATTCAATAAATAATATTATTAAACAGCCTTAACGAAAATAACGTTAAGGCTGTTTCTATATGCAAATTATGCATACCTATTTTTAATCAATAACATTAGTTTTTAGAATTTATAAAATTAAAAGCTCTTAAATAGATAATTTTAATTAGGAGTTTATATGAAAAAACATTTATTAATTTTTACATTAACAGGGATTTTATTTTTCTCTCTAATAGAATCCAGTTCTGCAGCAACAACAATATCTGAAGAAGGTCAATATATATTCAATACCTTAGCTTTTTATATTGGTGGAGTTTTAGTTGCTTTGATGGCTGCTGGATTTTGTATGTTAGAAAGTGGTTTAGTTACTACAAAAAGTGTATCTACAATTGCAGCAAAAAATGTTGGAAAATTTGCTATTGCTTCATTAGTATTCTTTTTTTGGGGATATAATTTAGCTTATGGTATTCCAGAAGGTGGATATATAGGAAAATTTTTAATTTGGAGTGAAGCTTCAAAAATTAGCACTGGTTATTCTGATAGTTCTGATTGGTTTTTTCAAGCAATGTTTGTTTGTGCAACAGTTTCAATAGTTTCAGGTGCGGTAGCAGAAAGAATAAAGATTTGGCCTTTCTTTTTCTTTGCAATTGCTATGGCTGGATTTATTTACCCAGTATCTATGGGATGGCAATGGGGTAAAGGTTGGTTATATACTTCAGGTTTTTCTGATTTTGCTGGATCTACTTTAGTTCATGCTTGTGGTGGAGCAGCGGCTTTGGCTGGTGTTATTGTATTAGGAGCAAGAAATGGAAGATTTGGCGCTAAAGGTCAAAAAATATCTATGGAACCTTTTGCAGCTTCTTCAATTCCTTTAGTAACGCTTGGCACTTTTTTGCTTTGGTTTGGATGGTTTGGTTTTAATGGTTTTAGTCAATTAGCAATGGGTACTTTTAGTGATGCTACTGCAATAACTAAAATTGCAGTTAATACTCATCTTGCTGGAGCAGCTGGTTGTGTAACCGGAGCTATTATTACTAGATTAATTGGAGGTAAAACTGACATTATAATGATGTTGAACGGTGCATTAGCAGGTTTAGTTTCAATTACCGCTGAACCTTTAACACCAACACCACTTCAAGCAATTATAATTGGTTCGATTGGTTCAATAATTATGTACTACGGTACAAAATTTTTAGAAAGTCAAAGACTAGATGATGTTGTTGGAGCAATTCCTGTTCACATGTTTGCTGGTATTTGGGGTACATTAGCTGTACCAATTACTAATGCAGAAACATTATTTGGAACTCAAATGATGGGAGCACTTTCAGTTTGTGTGTTTAGTTTTATTCTTTCTTATATCGTTTTTAAAGCAATGAAAGAAACAATTGGTATAAGAATTAGTAAACAAGCTGAAAAACTCGGAACAGATGTATCTGAAATTGGTGTTGCAGCATATGCAATACGTGATTAATTGTTAATAATAACAATAAAGGGACTCTTCACTCTCTGTGTATTCTCCGCGATTACTCTTATTGAAGGGTCCCTTATTTTTATAAATTATTAACTATGTGTTCAAAAACTTCATTTGGTTTAAGTTTTTTCATTCCACTTCTGTCTCTAATCCATATATTATCAACATAATCCTTGGGTGTTATTGGTTTAATTTTACTATATTTTAATTCACTTACAGGATCAGTTGCAATTAGACCAAAAGTTTTTATTCCTAAAGCTGCAGATAAGTTTAAAGGACCTGAATTGTTACCCACATAAAAGTCAGAATTTTTAATTGCTAAAATCAGTCCCTGAAGATCTTTATTGGAACAATCTATAAAATACTCTCTTTTTGAGTCATTTTTAATTTTTTTAGCTATATGAGATTTGTCAGGACCACAAATTAAATAGATATAATCAAATAGTTTTTTTTCATATAACAAATCAGCTAGTTTTATAAAATCTTCTTCATACCACATCTTAAAATCTTCAAATGAGTCAACACCAAATGCTATTTTTTTTCCATCAACCAAAAGATCATCATTGTTCTCTTTAAATCGTTCAATATTAACTTCTAAGTTTGGAAATTTATTATTTAAAGTTATAGAATTAATTTTTAATAATTTTTGAGATTGTTCAGAGTAATTTAATTTCCAGTCTTCTTCATTTAAGTAATTTTTGGTAGTGATCCATTTTTTTTGATTTTTAAATCCTGGTCCTATTATATTTTTGATCCCAGCTAATTTTGCAGCAATTGCAGGTTTATTTACTTTGTCTAAAATATAAACGTAATCGTATTTTTCTGAATTAAATATTTTTTTTAATTTAAAAACATCTATCCAATAAGCCAAACCTTTTCGAAATTCATTATAATAAATTTTATTAACATGGTTTAAGTCTTTTAAAATATTTTGTGCTTGAGTTTTTTTTCTAACAATTAAATCAACTTTACCATTATAATGTTCGCTAATTGCTTTAATGTAAGGTAATTGCCAAATTAAATCACCTAATTTGTGATGTGTATAAACTATACAAATTTTTTTATTCATTAAATTTTAATTCAATATCTGGTCCACGTTTACGATTTTTAAAATCCAAACCTTCAATTGGATAGGTTCTTTTCGTCCTTTCATCGGTTATTTCAAATTTTTTTGGATTTATAAGTGTCATCTCAATTACCTGTGGAATACCATTTTCATCTAACATTCCATAGTTATTTGCATTAATATGTATATTTTTAAGTTTAGTATTTTCAATAAAGTTCTCAACTTTTTTTAAATTTTTTTGCAGATCATGAAATTCAATTATAAGTAAATTTATCTTATCCAAGTTTTTATCTATTTCTTCTAGAATTTTGAATTCATCTCCCTCAATGTCTATTTTCAAAAGTATATTTTTATTATTACCAATTGCTTCTGAAATAGTTGCTTGGTTTTCTACATCTTCTTTTTGTGAAACAATCTTTTTAATATGATGTTTATTTTTTCCTTTAAAAAAATTTAGATAACTTACATATTTAAAAATATCTAATATTTGATTAGGTGTAATTTTTTTTAATAATAGAAATGAAATAAAATCTTTTTTAAATCTTTTTAACCAGAACTGACTATCAACTGTGTGGTCATAGGCTTCAACTCTAGAATTCACATTTTTACTGAGAAAATCTTTTTCAAATTCCCAATCATCATTTAGACCACACGTAATTATTACTTCAGATTTATCTATTACTCTTTTATCAATGATATATCCCCCATCTTTTTTAGGACCTATCCTAACTAGATTTGATTTGTCTAAATGATAGGGTTTTAATATTTTAGGTAGCACAATTTTTATTTATGATTATATTAAAAATTATATAATAAATAATTTAATTATGAATATAAAATCATCTCAAACCTTAGTTTCTGAAGCTTTAGATCAAATTAAAACGATTTCAACAGACGAAGCTCATAAAATGGTTAGTGAAAATCAATGTAATCTTATTGACATAAGAGATATTCGAGAACTTGAAAAAGAAGGGAGAGTTGAAAATTCACAACATATTCCAAGAGGAATGTTAGAATTTTGGCTAGATCCTGAAAGTGTTTATTTTAAAGAAGGTAAATTGGATTTAAATAAAGAAATGGTTTTATTTTGTGCTGGTGGATTAAGATCTGCTTTGGCTGCTAAATCATTAAAAGATATGGGTTTTGAAAAAGTATCACATATCGATGGTGGTTTTGGAGCAATCAAACAAAGTAAATTTAAGATTGTCTAAGAATTATATTCATCTGATTTAGTCATATAGATTTATGCTTTTGGCATGAAATATTCTTATTAACCAATAGACAAATAAACCCACAGGACCAATTAAATACGTAACAATCAAAGGTATTATTATTAGAATTTTATTAATGGATAGTTTTTGGGCATCTTTAACAATCCAACCTCCAGTAAAAAGATTAATGGCAATAAAATGTATCCAAAAAATTATTAAATAAGAATTATTTGAAAATAAATTTGATAAGTTTTCTAGTCCAAGATAAAGACTAAAATTATCAATAAAATCATAAGAATTTAGATAGGATTTATAAAGCACAAAAATGTAAGCTGTACTAAGAATAAAAATGGGAAAAATAGAAGTTACAAAAAATCTACAAAGATGTGATTGTGGAAAAAAAATTAAAATTAGCCAAAAAGGAAGAACCCCTAAATTCACCCAGTAGTAGAGCATTTCAATTGTAAAATAATTATAAATTTGTTCGATCATTTTAAAATATATTATATTAAATCTACTCATGATTCCTATAAGAAATAGAAAAAAAACATTACAGTTAACCGTTGAGGAAATGAGAAATTTTGCGTTTGCTTATACTGAAAAATATGCTCCTTCTAAACAACAACTTAAAACTTACCTTTTGAAGAAATATCTTAAAGCTTCAATACCAAATGTTAAAAAACAAGATATAACCAATTTAATTGATATTGTTTTATCTGATCTGGAAAAAAACAAATTTATTAATGATCAATTTTATTCTGATAGCAAAGCAAAAAGTATGATTCAAAGAGGAAGTTCAATTAATAAAATAAGAAATTACTTAATTGGAAAAGGTATAAATAATGAATTTATTAAAGATACAGTTAATAAAATCCAAGATCAAAATTCTGATCAAGATTTTTTTTCTGCAATAAAAATTTGCAAAAAGAAAAGAATTGGACCTGCGAGAACTGAAGATAATAGGCCTTTATTTTATAAAAAAGATGTTTCTTTATTAGCAAGAAATGGTTTTGATTTTGAAACTTCAAAAAAAGTAATGAATATTAGTAAAGATGATTATTTAAAAATAATTAAATTACTTTAATTTTGTCTCTTTTTCTTTTTTAGCCAAGAAGTCAATTTTACTTTTAAGATAATTTCTTACAAAAACAAAAACCAATAATCCAAAAATTGAGACAGATATGATTATGATCAATATTATTCTTAACTGTTCATCCATTATAAAATGTTTTTACTTTTTAAAATTAAACTGGGGTTTTTAAAATTTTTTTTTCCATATTTTATTTCTTTATTTTCAAAATCTGTAACAATTCCTCCTGCATGTTTTAAAATTGCATGACCAGCAGCGATATCCCATTCATAAGCTCTTGGTTCAGCTACATAACCATCATATTCTCCAGCAGCTATAACACAAAATTTTAAAGAACTTTTCATTCTTACAGATTTTTTAACATTAAATTTTTCATGAATTTTTTCTATCTCTGGTTTAATTTTATTTGAATAAGATACAAATTTAATTTCATTTTTATCAAAATTTTTCGAACAATTTAGTTCAACTGTTTTTCCATTTACAATTTCAAAAGCAGAATTTTCTCCATATGAATAAAACATTCTTTTTTTTGATGGTGCATAGATTAATCCGGCAGCAGGATTTTTATTTATAATCAAACCAGCATTTATAGTAAATTCTTCTAAGTTATTAATGTAATCATGAGTACCATCTATAGGATCAACTAACCAAAAATCTTTTAGATCGTTTAATGATTTATTGTCCGATGTTTCTTCAGAAATAATTGGTAAGTGAGGTGTAATTTCTTTTAATTTTTGTGTAATGATTTTATTTACTTCTAAGTCCCCATTACTAACAGGTGTATTATCAGATTTAATTTTTTTTATTAGTCCTTTATCTCTAAGATCTAAAGATACTTTGCCAGCATAAAGAAAAGTATCTATTAATTCTTCAACAGTTTTTTTTATATTTAGTTCAGTCATTTAATTTCATTAATTCTATATTTTGTGCGTTTATTACTTTTTTCCCAACATTTTCGAAATTTACAGTCACTTTATCTTTAATAATTGATTGGACTTGACCTATTCCCCATTCTTTATTTAATGGATTTACTACTTTATCACCCGGTTCATAATCTAATATCATTTAATTTAACTTATATTAGAAATAAGTATAAATACCATCAAATGAATAGAGAATTAAATTCTATAGGTTTTAATAAAAAACCTTCAGATACAACAGTGGTTGTGGCAATGTCAGGTGGTGTAGACTCATCTACTGTAGCAGGCATGATGAAGAAAGAAGGTTACAATGTTATTGGTATAACATTAAAACTTTATGATGATGGTAAAGAAGTTGCAGCTTCAAAACAATGTTGTTCTGGTCAAGATATAATGGATGCAAAAAGAGTAGCTAATAAATTAGATATAGAACATAAAATTTTATATTACCAAAATAAATTTAAACAAGGAGTTATTGATA
Organism: uncultured Pelagibacteraceae bacterium; assembly: GCA_902569285.1. GTDB lineage: Bacteria > Pseudomonadota > Alphaproteobacteria > Pelagibacterales > Pelagibacteraceae > Pelagibacter. The sequence goes on from CACFTS010000003.1 coordinate 57,843, forward strand.
ATTTTGTCGAAAGTTATTTAAAAGGCGAAACACCAATTCCATGTATTCAGTGTAATCAGACAGTTAAATTTAAAGACTTATTTGAAGTTTCAAAAGATCTAAATGCTGATGCTTTAATTACTGGTCATTATGTTAAAAGTATTACCACTAATGATACAACCAACATGTATAGAGCAATTGATGAGAATAGGGATCAAAGTTATTTTTTATTTAACACAACGAGAGAACAATTAGATTATTTAAGATTTCCATTAGGGGGTTTGCTGAAAAATGAAACTAGAGAAATTGCAAAAAAACTTGATCTAAATGTTGCAGATAAACCTGATAGTCAGGATATTTGTTTTGTTCCAAATGGTGATTATGCTTCTGTAATACAAAAATTTAAACCTAACTCTTTTAAAAAGGGAAATATTAAAAATTTAAATGATCAAGTTATAGGTGTTCATGACGGAATTATAAATTTTACAATAGGTCAAAGAAAAGGAATTAAAGTTTCTGATAAAGATCCTCTCTATGTTTTAAAAATAAATTCTGAAAAAAATGAAATCGTAGTAGGTCCAAAAGAAAATTTAGCTAAAAAGCATATTCTACTGAAAGAATTGAATTTACTTTCTGATAAGAAAGAATTTGAAAAAAATATCTACGTTAAAGTTAGATCTACCGGCAAATTATTAGATGCAAAAGTAATTTTTAACGATCAAAATAAAGCTGATGTAGAGCTTGTAAATTCAGAGGATGGAATCTCACCTGGACAAGCATGTGTTTTTTACAATAAAGACCCTATTGGCTATAAAGTTTTAGGAGGTGGCTGGATTCTTGAATAAGCTATTTTTTCTTATTTTTCTTTCTAGCTCTTCTTTTTTTTGAGCCCATTTTTCTTCGGCCTCTATGTTTTTTTGGGTAACTCATTAACTCCTATTCATTAATTTATTGAATTTTCTACTGGGATATAGCATTGTCTTTTAAGCATATCAATTTTTTTATGAAAAAATCTTTTAAAACTTTTTTAAAACATACTGCAAAAGACTTTCATAATCAGTCAGTAAACCCACCAGTTGTTAGAGCTTCGACTATTATATTTAAGTCAATGCAACATATTAGAAAGACTCAAGCAAAAGCACAAAAAAATCCAACAGGTGGCCATTACGATTATGGCAGACAAGGAACCTCAACATCACACATATTACAAAAAATTTTAACTAAGCTTGAAGAAAGTTATCATGTATTCACAACTCCAACAGGTTTTGGATCTGTCTTTTTAGCAATATTTAGTGTTGTCAGACCTGGAGATGAAATGATAGTTGCAGATCCTGTTTATAGTCCTACAAGAGATTTAACTCAAGATTATCTTAAGGAATTTAAAATAAAAACAGTTTTTTACAATCCACATGATTTAAAAACATTAGAAAATAATATTACAAAAAAAACTAAATTAATTTTTGTTGAAAACCCAGGAAGTAATTCTTTTGAATTTCAAGATCTAGGAAAAATTATATCAATAGCCAAAAAAAATAAAATTTATACAGCAATAGATAATACTTGGGCAACACCTTATTATTTTAAACCAATTAAACTTGGTTTTGATATGTCAATTGTATCAGCAACAAAATATTACTCGGGTCATTCAGACGTGATGGGAGGAAGTTTAGCGGTTAATAAAAAAGTTTTTAATAAAGTAAGAGCTGCTGAAAGAATAACAGGTTTAAGATTAGGACCTGATGATGCATATTTAATTACTAGAGGGTTAAGAACTCTTGATGTTAGACTAGATAGGCATAGAGAAAATGCAAAAAAAGTTGCTGGTTTTTTATCTAAAAATAAAAAATTTAAATTACTTTATCCTTATAAAAAAGACTCTTTTAATTTTAGAATGTGGAAAAAATATTATTCAGGTGCTTCAGGTTTAATGGGATTAAAAATTAAAGCAAAAAATGTAAATTCAGTTAGGAAATTTGTTAACTCACTTAAACTATTTGGATATGGTTATAGCTGGGGTAGTTTTGAAAGTTTAGCATTACATCAAGAATTTAGAGAAACTGGAAACAGAAAATATCTGAATTTAGCTAAAGATGAACACCTTGTTAGACTACATATAGGTCTTGAAGATCCTAATGACTTAATTGCTGATATCAAGCAAGCTTTGAGACATTTAAAATGAGCTTGGAAAAATTTATTCCAAATAAAACAGCTTTAATTACATTAATCGCTGCTTGCTTAATAGTAATTATATCTCTTGGAATTAGACAAACTTTTGGTCTTTTCTTTTTTGACTTTGAAATTGATCTTGGTTGTACCCAAACTCAATTTGGATTTGCAATGGGTATTCAATTACTTTTTTGGGGCTTATTGGGTCCTGTTTTTGGAATAATTACTGATAAATATGGTGGAAGAATAGCTGTGATTATTGGATTTTTATTTTATCTAGCTGGAATATATTTTTTAAACTATGGACCTAATACTGGCTCTTGGTTTATATTTGATATTGGACTTCTTATTGGAGTAGGTCTAGGTGCTACTGCAATTAGTATTCCTGTTTCAATTGTAGCAAAACATTTTCCTCTAAATACTAGAACTATGGCAACCGGTATTGTAACAGCCGCAGGTTCATTTGGATATTTTATTTCTCCAATGTACACAAGATATACATTGCTTGAATTTGGTTGGAACACAACATTAGTTATTTTTGGAATAATGATTATTGCAGGTTTAATTATAGCTTTTTTTCTATCAACACCAATGGAACAAACCAATCAAGAAAACGAAATGAATCAAACAGCCACAGAAGCAATCAAAGAGGCTTTTTCAAATAAAAGTTTTAATTATTTAACCTTAGGTTTTTTTGTTTGTGGATGGCATATTGCACTTGTCGCAACACATATACCAATGCATATTAGAGACAAAGGTCTAGAAGACTGGACGGCAACAGCAATATTAGCATTAATTGGGCTATTTAATATTTTTGGAACATTAAGTAGCGGTTATTTGTCTACAAGAATTAGTAAGAAAAAACTATTGAGTGCAATTTATCTATTAAGAGGTGTTTCACTAATTTATTTTGTCTTCATGCCACCTAGCGTAATTAATGCCCTGATCTTTGGAATTACATTTGGGTATCTTTGGTTAGCAACAGTACCTCCTACCAATGGTATAGTTGGCCACATATTTGGAACTAAGTACATAACTTTATTGTATGGATTTGTTTTTTTAAGTCATCAAGTTGGATCATTCTTAGGAGCTTATCTTGGTGGTTTATTTCATGATTTATATGGCTCACTTGATTATGCTTGGTATATTTCTATTGCTTTATCTTTGTTTGCAGGCTTGATACATTTACCTATAAAAGAGAAAGCAATTGAAAGACAACAGCTTGC